>JBMYQA010000084.1:0-21043 GCA_049600855.1 Flammeovirgaceae bacterium
TTAGACCCGAATTCGGAGGAAGCTAAAATTCATTTACGGAAGATGGAAAAGCAACTCCGAACCCCTGAGGGCTTATTTTTCCGCTACAAACACAAAGATGATTTTGGGGAACCAGAAACTACCTTTTTGATTTGTGCTTATTGGTATATTGAAGCATTGGCTTGTGTGGGCAGGATAGATGAAGCCATTGAGCATTTTGAGAATCTAAATCAATATTCCAATCATTTAGGCTTGTTGAGTGAGGATGTAGACGCTTCTAATGGCAGTCAGTGGGGTAATTTCCCTCAAGCCTATAGCCATGTAGGGCAGGTAAATGCGGCTTACCGCATTGCAAAAAAATTAGACCGCCCGAATTTTTATTAATCATCTTATCATTTAAGTAGGTGAGTAAAATGAATAGGGGCGAATGATTATTCGCCCCCTACTCATTTATCGACGGATCGCTGCTATTTGAGGATCACTCGCTTGCTTGCGCTCCCTTTCTTGTTTTGTATTTTGACGATATACACTCCTGTTGGTTCATCCGTTTGAATTCGGAGCTCCAACTCACGCTCATTATCGGTTTGGAAAACGACTTTGCCCATTACATCATAAATCGCGATGTGTGATTGCGCCAAGCTTTGCTGATCAAACTTAATGAATACGGTTTTTTCAGCAGCAAATACCGTAACCCCTATTGCTTCCAAATCTTCGATACCTAAGGTAATGCAATCTTCACCGTCATCGTTAATGGTCCAGTTGAAGTTGGAAATGATATTGGCGCGTTCCGTGGCAGAATTACAGTACTTGAGGCCGATAGCATCCAAGGTCACGTTGTTTTGTAAGCTTAATGCAGACCAGCCAATGAGCGTAGCATCGTAATTGTCGATGAATATTCCTGAGCTCGTCAGCATATTTGTCATATCAGTCACATTGCTTACGTCCCAGCTTCCTAAGCTCTGATTGAAGGCCGTTGCACTTTGGAACATCCCACTCATGTTGGTGACACCAGACACATTCCACGCACTTAAATCCTGATCGAAGGTGGTGGCGGTATGGAACAAATTGCTCATATCCGTAATGCCAGACACATTCCAAGATGAAATGTCTTGGTTGAAGTTGAATGCCGACTGGAACATGCCATGCAGATCTGTTACACTCGAAATATCCCAAGTACTGATGTCTTGGTTGAATAAACCTGCTTCGTTGAACATGTTATTCATATCGGTGACACTGCTCACATTCCAACTACTAATATCTTGGTTAAAGAAATTTGCATTTCGGAACATTTCCCCCATATCGGTTACATTACTCACCTCCCAAGTACTGATGTCTTGATCGAAACGTAAAGCATCGCGGAACATGTTATTCATATTGGTGACACTGCTTACATCCCAAGTACTTAAATCCTGATCAAAACTGCGAGTATCTCGGAATGCATTGCTCATGTCTGTTACATTACCCACCTCCCAAGCACTAATGTCTTGGTTAAATGAATCCGTATTGTAGAACATGCCACTGATATTGGTTACATTGGAAATGTCCCAATCTCCGATATCTCCATTGTACAGACTGTCGCCTCTAAACATCTGCGAAAGATTACTTACTCCTGATAAGTTGGGATTATCGGTAGCAGAATCCGTAAGGTTTAAACAACCATAGAAGGCATTTTCCATAGAAGTCCAACTTAAATCACCCCAAAGTTCGATGGTTTTAATCTTCTCTTTATCGCCGCTGTTGTTAAAATAAATTCGAGGGAAATCACCTAAAATCTTCACTTCATAGGTGCCTGCCGTTGCGTAGGTATGAGTAGCATCACCAGTTTGCCCAGTATCGCTTGAACCATCTCCCCAGTCAATGCTGTAATCATAGCCCGTTCCTGTGGTTGGAATGGTAATGGATTCATTGGCTGTTGTCGTTTCCCAAGTCGTAATGAAAGGGCAATTGGCTCCCGCATCAGTAATGGTCCAATTAAAATGATCAATGATTTGTTGCCGTTCCGTTTCAGCAAGGCAGAAGGTAAGGGTACTCGCTCCAAAATCTACGGAACTTTCTAAGTTTAGCTTCGACCAGCCAATGAGCGTGCTATCGTAATTTGCTGTAGATAGCCCTGAGCTATTTAGCATCCGATCGGCCCTAGTAACACGACTGATATTCCAGCTGCCAAGGTTTTGGTCAAAAGCAGTTGCCAATTGGAAAAGGTCAGCCATATTCATAACCTGACTTACATCCCAAGCACTCAAATCTTGATTAAAGCTCGTTGCGGAATGGAACAGACCATTCATATCGGTTACATTGGAAACATCCCAAGTACTCAAATCTTGATTAAAACTTGTTGCTGCACTGAATGCAAAACGCATATTCGTCACCTTACTGATATTCCAACTGCTGATGTCTTGGTTGAAGGCCCTAGCCAGCTGAAAGGTTTTTTGCATATCAATTAGATTACTCACGTTCCAGTTACTAATGTCCTGATTGAATACTTGGGCTCCACGGAACATGTCGTTGATGTTCGTCACATTGCTGACATCCCAATTGCCAATTTGTCCGTTAAACACAATGGCATTTCTAAAGGCCGCATTCATGTTTGTGACATTAGATACATCCCAATTATTCAAATCCACATTGAGCGATCGCGCATCTCGGAACATGCTGCTCATGTCCGTTACATTGGATAAATCAGGTACATCTGTAGCTGTATAGGTGAGGTTTCTACATCCTCTGAAAGCTGCTTGCATGGAAGTCCATTCCATTTCTCCCCATTGATCAATGCTTTGGATTTTAGTGGCATCGCCTCCATTATTAAAATAGATTCGTGGGAAGTCGCCAATGATGCGCACTTCGTAAGTTCCTGGACTAGTAAAGGTATAGGTTGCATCACCTGCATAGCCACTTTCGATTTCCCCATCTCCCCAATCCACCGCATAATTGTAACCTGTTCCTGTGGTAGGAATCGTGATGCTTTCATTGGCAGACGTAGTCGTCCAAGTCGTTACAAACTCTCGATCTTCACAATTTCGAGTATCGCCATTAATTGTCCAATTAAAATCATCCGTTAAGTTTTGGCGTTCTGCCGCACCAATACAATACATTAAACCAGTTGCTCCTAACACGACATCGTTTTTTACAGGTTGTCTGCCCCAACCGACTAAGGTAGAGTCGTAATTTGCGATAGAGAGTCCCACATTTTCAAACATCCCAGTCATATCTTCAACACTAGTGATATTCCAAGTACCCAAGTTTTGATCGAAATCAGTAGCATTCACAAACATGTAAGCCATACTCGTTACCTTACTCACATTCCATTGATCTAATGGACGATTATAGGTAGAAAATGAGAATATAAAATCCAGAAGCTCTACATTGCTCACATCCCAACCATTGAGATCTTGATCGAATACGGTATTTCGACTAAACATGTCCCTCATATCCTTTACATTCGATACGTTCCAGTTAGTTAATGGTTGGTTAAAAGCGCTCGCATCACTAAACATGCTGATCATATCAGTGACATTACTGACATCCCAGTTATTGATGTTTTGATTGAATTGGTTGCTACTGGCAAACATGGCTCCCATATTTATTACACTACTCACATTCCAAGTGCCAATAGGTTGATTAAAAGCATTAGAGCCTGCAAACATGCTGCTCATATCCGTTACCTTGCTGACATCCCAATTACTGATATCTTGATTAAATGGAGAGGTCTGGAACATTCGATTCATGTTTGTTACCTTACTGACATTCCAAGTACTAATGTCTTGGTTAAAGTCCGTATTGAAGAACATGCCACTCATATTTTCTACACTGCTGACATTCCAATTACCTAATGGTTGATTGAATTTAGAGACTGAAAACATTAGACTCATGTCTTTGACATTACTTACATTCCAACTATCAATATTGTTGTTGAAGTTCGTAGCAGATGCAAACATTCGACTCATGCTGATGGTTTGAGAAAGATCGGGGATATCTGTTGCTGTGATGTTTAGATTGGAACAACCTGCAAAAGCTCTTTCCATAGAGGTCCACTCATTGGTTCCCCATTGTTCCACCCGCAATAGATTACGAGCCCTACTACTAAAGTTGAAATAGATTTGAGGGAAATCGCCAATGATTTTTACGGTTCTAGGAATAGCATTGCCATAATTATGAGAGGCATTACCCGTAAACGCTTCAATTACTTCTGTATCGTCACCCCAATCTACAATGTAGTTATAGGTGGAGTCAGGGTGCGTTGGAATCGTGATCGTATTACTACTTGAAGCAGGTTCTATGGTCATGATAAACTCTCGGTTTCCACAATCTCGCGCATCCCCATTAATGGTCCAATTAAATTGATTGATTAACTCTTGATGTGCGATTACGCCCAAGCAATACTTCAGGTTAACCGCATCTAATGCCACATTTGAACGAATTTGTGTTTCACCAGCACCAGCATCTAGTGTTGCCCAGCCAATGAGGGTAGAGTCGTAACTATCGGTAGACATGCCGCAGTTGTCGAGCATATCCGTCATATTGAGTACATTAGAGATGTCCCAGCTACCTAAACTTTGATCAAAAGCACTTGCTTCTTCAAATACACGTTGCATAAATAATATCTTGGTAACATCCCAGCCATCTAAATTTTGATTAAAGCTTGCCGCTTGCTGGAACATCGCTATTACATTATTCAAACTTGCTGTATTCCAATTGCCTATGGGTTGGTTAAAAGCAGCTGCTTGTTGGAACATGGCACTCATATTAGTCACCTGACTCACATCCCAATTGCCAATTGCTCCATCAAATGCCGTTGTTGCTTTAAACATATTCGACATATTTTTGACCTGACTCACATTCCAAGCATTTAAGTCTTGATTAAAGGCCGCGGCTTCATTAAACATTTGGGTCATATCAGTGACATTAGCTACATTCCAATTGCCAATCGCTCCATTAAAGGCGACTGTTTCTTTGAACATAGAAGTCATATCTGTTACTTGGCTCACATCCCAACTGTTTAGGTCTTGATCAAAAGCTTCCGTCCCTAAGAATGTACTGGTCATATTTGTAACATTGCTCACATCCCAATTGCCTATTGCCCCATTAAAAGCTGTTGCGTTTTGGAACATTCCGCTCATATCACTTACTTGAGATAAATCGGGGAGATCAGTAGCTTGATAAGTTAGATTGGTGCATCCTGAAAAGGCAACCTTCATGGAAGACCACTTATTGGTACCCCATTGCTCAATGGTCTGGATTTTCTCCGCATTGGTTGCGAACGCAGACCCTGTAGTATTATTTCCAAAACTGATCATTGGGAATAAGCCAACAACTTTTACGGTGTAAGTACCTGGATTAACGTAGGTATGGGTAGCATTATCCGTTTCTATGGTAGCTGCCGTATTATCTCCCCAATCTACCAAATAACTGTAAGTAGAATCTGGATGTGTTGGAATGATGATGTTTTCATTGCCCGAAGTGGTTTGCCAAGTCGTAATGAACTCCTTTCCAGCACAATCGATGATGTCCTCATTGATGGTCCAATTAAATTCCTGGATGAGGGAAATACGAGCGACAAGTCCTGCGCAATACGTAAGGTTCTTAGCACCAAGCGTAACATCTGTTGGAACTTGCATTTCTCCAGCATCTAAGCTCGCCCAGCCCATGAGCGTAGCATCGTAATTTTCTTGAGAAAGGCCACAGTTATCCAGCATATTATCCATCCTGATCACATTAGAAATGTCCCAACTAGCTAGGCTTTGATCAAAAGCAGTTGCACCTTCAAATACATGTTGTATAAATCTAATGTGCGACATATCCCAACCACCTAAATCTTGATTAAAACTGGTAGCATCTTGAAACAGGCTCTTCATATTATTCAGCATTGCCGTATTCCAGTTGCCAATTGGTTGGTTGAAGCTTGTAGCTTCTTGGAACATATGACTCATGGTATGCACATTACCTACATCCCAATTCCCAATTGCTCCATTAAATGCTGCTGCTTTTCTAAACATCGCTGACATGTTGTTTACCTGCCCCACATTCCAATTATTCAAATCTTGATTAAAAGCCAAGGCCTCATCAAACATTCGATCCATTCCCGTCACATTGCTTACATCCCAATTCCCAATTGCCCCATTAAATGCATCTGTGTGTGCAAACATTGCTGTCATGTCAGTGACCTTACTCACATCCCAATTGTTCAAATCTTGATTAAAGGTTGTTGCACCTAAAAATGCATTTTCCATCATCGTAATATTACTCACGTCCCAATTCCCAATTGCCCCATTAAAAGAAGTGGCGTTTTGGAATATTCCTCTCATTCCTACCACCCGTGAGAGATCTGGAACATCTGTTGCGTTAAGCGTGAGATTAATGCAATTTGTAAAAGAGGCATCCATTGAAGTCCACTCATTGGTACCCCATTGTTCAATAGTGAGAATTTTTTCTCGGTTAGCATCAGACAACCCATTGGTATTCCCAAAACGGATCGTTGGAAATAAGCCAATAATTTTTACCGTATGTATGCCTGCAGTAGCATAGGTATGTGTAGCATCGCCCGTTTCTGCTGTGAGGGTACCATCGCCCCAATCTACTACATAACCGTAGGTAGAATCAACACGTGTTGGAATAGTAATGCTTTCATTGGCTGTAGTTGTTTGCCACGTAGTGATGAACTCACGATCGTCACACGATCGCGTATCGCCACTAATGGTCCAATTAAATTGGTTTGGATCAGTGAGTGCAATGTGCTCAAATGTTGCCGCACAATACCTGAGCCCGCCAGCTCCCAGTGTGATGTCAGTTGGAATTTGCGTTTCTCCAGCATCTAACCTTGCCCAACCTATCAGGGTATTGTCATAGTTTTCATCTGAAAGGCCTGTGCTATTCAACATATTCAGCATAGAGGTAACCGCACTAATATCCCAAGCGCCTAAGTCTTGATTAAACTGTTCTGCGCGATTAAAAGCTGCAACCATATTGGTCACCTGACTGACATTCCAATTCCCAATATCTTGATTAAATTCTCGTGCGAAAGCAAATGTTCCATTCATATTGGTCACCTGACTTACGTTCCAATTCCCAACATCTCTATTAAAGGCAAATGCCCGTGAGAATGTAGCCTGAAGGCTCTTTACATTACTGACATCCCAGTTACTAATGTCTTGATTAAAAGCGGAAGTATTTGCAAAAGTACTCGAGAGGTTTTCTATAGTACTGACATCCCAATTTCCAATTGCTCCATTAAAATTCGTTGTTCTAGCAAACATCCTACTTAAGCTCGTAACCCGAGACAAATCTGGAATATCTGTGGCATTATAAGTGAGGTTTTCACATCCATCAAAGGCTCCCGTCATCGAAGTCCATTCAATTGCTCCCCATTGCTCAATGGTTTGAATTTTGTTTTTATCGCCTGCATTATCGAAATAGATACGGGGGAAATCTCCAAAAATTTTGATGGTATAGGTACCCGCAGCAGCATAGGTGTGTGTGGCATCTCCCGTTTCTCCTGTGCTGTTTGAGCCGTCTCCCCAATCCACATCATAATTGTATCCAGTACCTACAGTTGGAATTGTAACGGAGAGGTCGCCTGCATCAACCGTCCAAGTGGTGACAAAGAATAGTGCATCACAATCTAATGCATCGCCAGTAATGTTCCATCCAAAATTATCAATGATGGATTGGCGTGCTGTTGCCCCATTACAGTATTTGAGGAGGGATGCTCCTAAATTCAAACCATTTTGTAGGGTTTGTGATGCCCAACCAATGAGGGTATTATCATAGTTCACTACTGAAAGTCCTGAGCCAGAAAGCATTAAGCTCATATTGCTCACTTGACTCACATCCCAACTTCCTAAATCTTGATTAAAGGTAGGTGCACCGATGAACATATCAGACATACTGGTTACCTTACTTACATTCCACCCACTAATGTCTTGGTTAAATGCAGTTGCTCGGGCGAACATCGCAGTCATATTTTCCACATTACTCACATCCCAGCCGCTAATGTCTTGATTGAAGACAGCAGCACGATTAAACATGGAATTCATATTGGTAACCTTGCTTACATTCCAATTGCTAAGATCTTGATTAAAGGCAGCAGCGCCTGTAAACATACCTTGCATATTTTCCACATTACTCACATTCCAGTTTCCGATGGGGTAATTAAATGCTGATGCGTTTTGGAACATTCCACTCATGCTTATTACATTGCTCACATTCCAGCCACTAAGATCTTGATTGAATGCAGGTGTATTCGCAAACATCAAATTCATCAGAACCACATTACTCACATTCCAGCCGCTCACATCTTGGTTAAAGGCTTCTGCCAACCCAAACGTATTGGTCATGTTTTTTACCTGACTCACATCCCAGCTGCTCACGTCTCCATTAAACGATTTGGCTCCATTAAACAGCACGTGCATGTGGGTAACATTGCTGACATCCCAATTATTCAGGTTTCCATTGAACGCTTCAGCTCTATAAAACATCCATGACATATTTGTCACACGTGATAAGTCAGGTGCATCAGTAGCCGTATAGGTTAAGTTTGTACAACCACTAAATGCTTTTTCCATCGAAGTCCAGCGCATGCCTCCCCATTGGTCAATGCTAATGATTTTGTCTTTATCGCCTGTATGATCGAAGTAAATGCGGGGGAAGTCGCCTAGAATTTTCACTTCATACTGACCTGCACTCGAATAGGTGTGTGTAGCATTTCCTGTTTGTCCAGTACTTGTAGTACCATCTCCCCAATCTACAGTATAATTGTAACCAGAACCTCTTGTTGGAATGGTAATCGATAAATCGCTGGCCGTTACCTCCCAAGTAGTGATAAAAGCAGCTAATTCACAATCGGTACCCTCATCGGTGATGGTCCAGTTGAAATTATCAATGATTGCTTGGCGTTCGTCTTCGGCATTGCAATAGTTTATGCCTACTGCACCTAAAGAAACATTGCTTTTTAAGGATTGGGTTGACCAACCAATAAGCGTATTATCGTAATTTACGGTAGAAAGCCCAGTGTTACTGAACATGTCATCCATGGTAGCGGCTAATTCCACATTCCAGTTGCCCAAGTTTTGATTAAAGGCGGTTGCTCCATCAAACATGTTCTGAAATTGCACCACGCCACTTACATTCCAATCTCCAATGTCTCCATTAAAGGAAGTGGCACCAGCAAACATACGATTCATCACGAAGGCATCACTTACATCCCAATTATTCAAATTTCCATTGAAAGAAGTTGCCCCTTCAAACATGCTATTCATGGCGATGCCACTGGTCAGTTTAGGTGCGTCAGTAGCGTTGTAAGTTAGGTTACTACATCCTTTAAAAGCTGATGTGAATCCCATCCATGCTACTTCTCCCCACTGTTCAATGCTTTGGATTTTGTCTTTGTCCCCTGCATCATTGAAAAAGATGGCGGGGAAGTCTCCTATGATTTGGACTTCGTAGGTACCTGGTTGTGCATAGGTATGTGTGGCAGGGCCTGTTTCTCCTGTGCTAGAATTGCCATCTCCCCAAACTACATCGTAATCATACAGATTGACCAAACCTGCTCCTGATGAAGTTGGAATGGTGATGGACAAACCTCCAGCTTCTACTGTCCAAGTGGTAATGAAGGAAACCGACTCACAATCTTGGCTATCTCCAGTAATGGTCCAGTTTTCACTATTCAGTAAATCTTGTCGGGCATCGGCACCGAGGCAATAGGTTAAACCATCCGCGCCAAGAATAACATTATTCGTTAAATTTAAGGCAGACCAGCCCATGAGTGTGGCATCATAGTTTGAAGTAGATAAACCTGAATTATCCAACATATTGGACATTATACCCACCTTTCTCACATTCCAATTTCCTAAGTTTTGGTCAAAAGCACTGGCTCCTGAAAACATGGCTGCCATCATCACGACCTCACTGACATTCCAATTACCAATGTCTTGATTAAAACTACTGGCATTATTAAACATACTGAGCATGAATTCCACCTTACTGACATCCCAATCGCTAATCGCTCCATTAAATTGTGTCGCACCTTGAAACATGCTCGTCATCACCTCCACTTGGCTCACATTCCAATCATTCAAATCCTGATTAAATGCAGTAGCATTAGAAAACATTCCTGCCATATTCGTCACTTGACTTACATCCCAATCATTCAACGCTTGATTGAATAAGGAGGCTTCGAAAAACATGCCGTTCATATCCGTGACCTGACTCACATTCCATCCGGTAATGTCTTGATTGAAGACAGAAGCTCGAGTGAACATGCTTTTCATATCCATTACTTGACTCACATTCCACCCACTTAAATCTTGGTTGAATGCATTAGCTCCAGAGAACATAAAAGACATATCGGTCACCAGACTAGTATTCCAAGCACTGATGTCTTGATTAAAGACTGAAGCGTTTATGAACAAGCCTGCCATGTTTAGCACTTGACTCACATCCCAATTTCCAATAGCTCCATTAAAGTCAAAACAGCTACCAAACATATTTCGCATATTGGTGACTTGCGTTAAATCAGGAGCGTCTGTTGCATTGTATGTTAGGTTAGAACAGCCCTGAAAAGCATTTTCCATCGTACTCCACGCTATATTTCCCCATTGGTCAATGCTGATGATCTTGCCCTTATCTCCTCCATTATTGAAGTAAATGCGAGGGAAATCACCAATGATTTCAACCTGATAGTTGCCTGCTGCGGCATAGGTATGTGTGGCATCTCCTGTTTGTCCACCTTCTATGGTGCCATCTCCCCAGTCAATCGTATAATTATAACCCGAACCTTCTGTTGGAATGGTGATACTTTCGTTTGCTGAGGTCGTTTGCCAAGTCGTGATAAAGGCATTTTCTGAACAATCAAATTGGTCGTTATTAATCACCCAACTATAGGTGGAGGTGAGGGTGTTCCGCGCAGTAACAGCATCGCAATACGCTAAGTTTTGAGCACCTAAGGTGACGCTATTTTGTACCGTTTGTGCTGCCCAACCAATCAGGGTATTGTCGTAGTTTGCCAGCGATAGCCCTGTATAATCTAGCATATTATCCATGGCAGTAACCTGACGGATATCCCAATTGGCTAAGCTGTGGTCAAAGTCGAAGCAAAAGCGAAGCATGCTGCTCATGTCGGTCACTTTGCTCACGTTCCATCCGCTGATATCTTGCTGGAAGAATCGAGCATTTTGGAACATGGATTTCATGGTAGTTACATTACTCACATCCCATGCACTTAAATCCTGATTGAACAAACTATCGAAAGCAAATAGACCTTCCATGTCGGTAATGGTGCTCACATTCCAATGGCCGATTGGACTATTCATGGTTCTAGCTCCAGAAAACATGTTTTTTAGGCTGGTTGCAGCGCTTAAATTGGGGGCATCTGTTGCGGTAATGCTTAAATTGACACAACCACTAAAAGCATTCTCCATGGTTGTCCAAGCATTATCACCCCATTCTTTTACAGTGCTGATTTTTAGCTTAATGGCATTATTGTTATCGAAATAAATGCGCGGAAAGCTTCCAGAAATCTTTACGGTATATGTTCCTGCAGTAGCGTACGTATGGGTAGCGTCACCCGTTTGCCCTGTATTGCTTGAGCCATCTCCCCAATCTACGTCATAATTATAGCCTGTGCCTTCTGTTGGAATGGTAATATCCAAATCACTACCTGTTACCGTCCAAGTGGTAATGAAGAACAAGCCGTCACAATCTTCCGTATCGCCTTGGATGTTCCAAGTAAAATTATCGATGATGCTTTGGCGTGCTAGGGTTGCATTACAGTATTTTAGGCCGTCAGCACCCAGCGTTACATTTGCTTGAAGCGTTTTGCTTGCCCAGCCCGTTAGGGTATTATCGTAGTTCGCAATTGACAAGCCTGAATTAGAAAGCATGTGGTGTGCAGCAAGTACATTGCCCAAATCCCAAGCTCCCAAGTCCTGATCGAAGGCCGTTGCATTCTCAAACATGGATTCTGCGATAGTATCTTGACTCATGTCCCAAGAACCAATAGGCTGGTTGAAGGCACTTGCATTTTTAAATGTTGAATTCGAAGCACGGATATTGCTCATATTCCAACCGCTGATGTCTTGATTGAACGTACTGGCATCTTCAAACATGCGGGCAATGACATGCACATTGCTCATATCCCAAGTACTGATGTTTTGGTCAAAAGCAGTAGCTCCCCTAAACATGGCTTCCATGGTGATTGCAGCACTGGTATTCCAATTGGTTAGGGGTTGATCATAAGTAGCAATGCCGTCGAATAGGAAGGAGAAATCAGTCACTTTGCTTACATCCCAAGCATTTATGTTTTGCGAAAAGCTAGTCGCATTTTGGAATAGGGCGTTCATATCTGTCACTTGACTGACATTCCATCCACTAATGTCTTGATCGAATGCGCTTGCCCCTGAAAAAGCAGCGCTCAGGTCAGTTACCTTGCTCACATCCCAAGTACTGATGTCCTGATCAAAAGCAGTTGCCTCTGCAAAAATTCCGTTGAGATCGGTCACATTACTCACATTCCATGAGCCGATGGGTTGATTAAAGACCGTTGCACCCCAAAAAAGTTCACTCATGTCAGTGATTGTGCTGACATCCCAAGCATTCAGGTTTGCGTTCATAGAAGCGGCTCCTCTAAACATCCTTTTCATGCTCGTTACACCAGATAAGTCGGGTGCATCGGAAGCATTGATGACTAAATTGGAACATCCATAAAAAGCATTTTCGAAGGATGCCCATTGGATATTTCCCCAGTTATCAATGCTCAATAGCTTATCGCGAAGGGAGGTATTGTTCGAACTCTGAATGGCGGGGAAAGTTCCTGAAATGCTCACGGAATAATTCCCTGCATTGGCATAGGTATGTGTCGCATTTCCTGTAAGGCCAGTTTCCAAAGGACTTCCATCCCCCCAATTGATGGTATAATTATAAGTAAGCGATGAATTGGTGGGAATGGTAATGGTTTCTCCTGCGCTGCTGGTTTGCCAGGTCATGACGAAATCATCTGTAGAAACCGTCTTAACGTTCCACACATCTGTTACTTTGAAATGATCTCGAATTAATTCAAGAGTATAGTCACCAGAAGTAGTAATAGACTCATTTAGGGTATCGTCTGTGGAAATTGTAGCGCCAAAAGGATTTTTCCACTCTTTAGCAAACCACTTGGCTCCGTTAAAATTTGGAATGCTGTCTAACTCATCAAGCACTTGTACATCTGGCTCAATCGCAGTTCCATGATTTCCTTTACCACTGTAGTCCGTAATAATGGTATTGTCTACCCCACAATCCGCCACGCGCATGGGATAATACCCAATTAAATTACTGTATTTTGGATGTGTTGGCTCAATGGCTGCTTGTATCATTAAAGCAATCTCTGCGGAATCGAGCACCTCATTCCAAAAAGAAACCTCTGTAAGCGTACCATCTAAAGTATTGCCAACAGATAAGCCACTATCAAACTCCTGCCCAATAGACACACGGCTAACCGTACTTACGGTTTGACTATTGGTAAAAGTACGAACAGGAACTCCATCTACATAAATGATTGTTTCATTTGTCGCTTCATCGTAAGTGTATCCCACATGATGCCATTCGCCATCGGTCACTGCTACCCCACTACTTCGCGCTGTTCCTCCATCAAATACTTGTATCTCTTCATTGGTACCAACTTGAAGATTACTAATATTCCCTCCACTAGAGGTATTTATTCCCACAATCATTTGGGGAGAGCCCGACACTTTGGTTGATTTTTTTAACCAAGCAAATACAGATCGGTTGGTTCCTGCCATATGATCCGCAACATCATTTACCGCAATCCATTCAAAATTCCCATCACCTCGTATGTACTTCGAGATAGATACCAAATTGGTATAAGGAATTTTTTCTAAAGTAGCTCCTGAAAATATGGTATCATTCGTTAAGCTATCTTGTGTATATTCTGAATAGATGACATTGAGTTGAATGGAGTAAATGCTATCGCTTCCGGCCAGCACTACGGTGTCTAAATAACACCCTGATTCTGTCAATACATTTCCTGACGGAGCGGTGTAAAAACCGTCACAACTTGAGGCGGTAATGCTTTCGCATAAATATCCAGGAGGGCAGGTAAACTCGCTGTAAGCTAAAAAGTGCCCAGTAAATTGTCCGCCCACATATATCGTGGTGGTACTCGGATGGATGGCCAACGGACTGCCATCTATGTTAGGAGTCCATGATGGGTCAGCAGCACCGTCTGTATTATTGAGGCGAGCCAAATAAGATTGGCTTATTCCTCCGATATTCCTAAAAGCACCACCTACTAAAATCTCGTCCCCTAAAATGGCAATGGCATTTACATTTCGATTTGCATTCGGGTCCCAAGCTGCATCTAATGCAGCATTACTGGTACTTACCCGAACCAAATTGGGGATTTCTACGCCTCTTGCTTCGTCAAAGTTTCCGCCAATGTATAAATCTGATCCATCCACTGCGAGTGTTTGTACCCGAACAATGCCACCATCGTCTAGTTGTGCATTCCAAGATGTAGGACTTCCTGTAGTCAAGTTTAATTTGGCTACCCCTTCTCGTGTACTTGAATTCACGCTAGTGAATATTCCTCCAATAAATATATTTGATCCTGAAATGACCATATCGACAACTCCTCCTCCAACGATGTCTGGTCTCCAGCTTGGGTCTACGGTATCGTCAGTAGTAGAAAACTTAGCCGCCCGTCTACGATCAACTGAGCCATTCACTTCTTCAAAAACACCACCCACGTACAGGTCTGTTCCAGAAAGTGCAAGTGAAGTTACATCACCATCAATATCAGGTTGCCAATTTGGATCTGGTGTGCCATCGGTATCATTGAGTTTGACAAGATGTCTGTAATCCGAGGAACCATTTACGGTATTAAATGCTCCTCCCACAAAAATATCAGCACCTGAAATGACAATATCCCACACATTGCCACTCATGTTAGGAGTCCAATTTTCGTCAGGTTCGCCAGAGGTCGTTTTAAATCGGCAGATTCGATTGAAGCTCATACCATTTACTTGAGTGAAATCACCACCGATGTAGGTATAATCGCCATGTTCTACAATAACACGCACATTCCCGTTCACGCTCGGGCTACAAGGATGCAGTTCTTGTGCGTGTAATGGAACACTAAATAATACAAATAGCCAAGAAAAATAGATTAGAAACTTTTGTAAAGGAACTTTCATGCTTAAATGAGGTTTAATATGAGTTTATTTCATAGGAATGTTTGAATTATCACTTAATTCAAGCGCTATAAAATCCAAAAAGTGAGTTGATTACAATAAATTTTAAAATACAGATATACAGGGCACTATTCAAGATTTTTTTGTGAATAGATGTAATTCGATCTAACAAACATGTAGTAGATAGACTGCTTTCTAATCAAATATGAGTAAGAAAATACGGTTGATCAATTTTATGTTCTGAATGAAATCTAAGGTGTTCTGAATGGTTTGGAAACTGTTCTAAACAGAAAAGTTTTATTTTTAGATAAAGTATTATAAGCAGGTGAGTAAAATGAATACAGTATTTTTTCAGTTTCAAAATAATCTCTTAAAAATACCACATTCATTTTACTCACCTGCTTAAAAAAACGATACCCCAGTAAAGTACCGTTTTAGTGATCTAACCATTCGGAAATGTGCACTCGACTAGTGCATCATGCCGTTTTCTGACAACAAACTTTGGAGGAAAGCCGCCAGAAAACAAATGAATGTTACAAAGCCTTGCGTAGGTGTTCTCAACAAGCTAAAATTTGTTCTAAACCAAAAGGGAGAAGGGCATCATTCAATGGAAATTCGAGCCATCAAATCATCTCGATAGCTTTTGCCAATGGGAATTTTTTCATCTTGGATGAGAATATACATGGAGTTGATGGCCTCTAAATGATCGAGATTAATGGCATAGCTTCGGTGTGTGCGGTAAATGTTTTCGGGCAAACGTTCGAGTAGTTTGGTTAGGCTCCCTCTGATCACAAACTTCTTCTGCTGAATGGTGATCAATTCGATGTACACATGTTCGCTTTTGAGGTAGGCGATATCTGAAAACTTTACTTTATAATACAGCTCTTTTTGCTTGACGAATAAGGCATTTTTAATGATTAAATCCTCTTTTTCTTCCGTTTCTTTTTGTTGGGTTTTACTAAAGTTGAATAGGGCAATTTCGATAGAGGTATATAAATCGGCCTTGTTAAAGGGCTTTACAAGGTAAGCATGCGGATTTACCTTTTTAGCACGTTCAACCGTGCGGGCATCTGCGTTAGAGGTCAGGAAGATAAATGGAATGTCAAACGCTTCCTTGATTTTCCAAGCCAAGTCAATGCCATCCTTGCTGCCAGCCAGTTGAATATCTAAAATGGCTAAATCAGGTTGATCCGTTTTTAACAGCTCAAGTGCCTCTGTGTAATTAATCGCGGGTTCAAGTACTTCGT
Source organism: Flammeovirgaceae bacterium (assembly GCA_049600855.1). Classification (GTDB taxonomy): domain Bacteria; phylum Bacteroidota; class Bacteroidia; order Cytophagales; family Flammeovirgaceae; genus JBMYQA01. The sequence goes on from JBMYQA010000084.1 coordinate 16,406, forward strand.
AGCCCAAATCTTCCAACGTATCACAAATATCATCTGCAATAACCATTTCATCTTCTACTACTAAAATTTTTACCTTTCCCATACACCTAAATCGTTAAGCCACCTGTTTTCGTGCCCATGTATCCTGAAATTTAATACTAAAATAAGCACCATCTTGGAATTCGTAGGAAAAGCTGCCATATAATTGCTTACTCAAGCGCCGCACTAATCGCAAGCCAATGCTCTTACTCTTTTTCCAATTAAAGTTTTCGGGTAAGCCCTTTCCATTATCTCTCACCGTTAATTCGAAGCTATGATCGTCTTGTGCTAAAGCTAATTCAATTTTACCCTGTTCAATATCAGTAAACGCATATTTGAATGCATTTGTCACCAATTCATTGAGAATTAAACCTAATGGTACTGCAGTGTCAATATCTAATTCAATATCTGGAGCATCTACTTGACAAGACACGTCATTACCATTCGCGTAAATACTGGACAATTGATGAAATAACTGCTCAGCATATTCCCGAAACTTTATAGTAGCCATATCCTCATTTTGATACAAGCCTTGATGAATTAAGGCCATGGCTTTCACGCGATTTTGACCGTCTGTCATGGCAGCTAAAGCCGCCTCATCTTCTGTACTCTTCGTTTGAAGGTTGAGTAAGCTCGATATAATCTGTAAATTATTTTTTACGCGATGATGAATCTCTTTTAATAACAACTCGTTTTCTTGATTCTTATGATCTACTTGTTGTTTTTGTTCTTCAATAATGGCTTTTTGTTGATTGATTAATCGGTAACGGTTATAGATGTAACCAGCTATACCTAACAAGAGCACTACGCCACCAAGTGTAAAATAAAGAGCTTGTTGTTTTTGTTGATTAATTGCTTGTGCGGTTTGCAGTTCCGCCATCAACACTTTTTCCTTCTCCGCATTTCGAATACTGTCTTTCACCGCTTCCTTTTGATACTTAAACTTGGCTTCTAAATCAGCGACACGCTGCGTTTGTTTTTCATTAAAGATGCTATCCTTTAATACCGCATATTTTTGATGATACGTTAAGGCTTGCTGAAACTTCCCTTGTTTTTCGTTGATTTTTGCAAGTAACTCTAAACTATTTAATACGCCATCCTTATGTTGTAGCTCGGTTGACCACTTGAGCGTTTGTTGGGCATATTGATTGGCTAAGGTTAAATTTCCTAAGCCAAAATAGGCTTCTGCAAAATACTTGCTGCTCACTGCTTGGCCTGTTTTCGAGGCTTTGGCTTTATAAATCTCATCTGCCTCTTTCAAGTGCGTTAAGGCGCGCTTAAATTCTTTCTTATAAATCAATACTTTACCCAAAGCCGACAAGTCTTGTGGAATCATGTAATAATTAGGATGTATTTTTCGATCGGTTTCTACAGCCGCTTTTGCATAATACAAGGCAGAGTCGTACATCGCTTTTTGGTGATATAACTTGGTTAATGTGCCATAGCTTAAGCCAATTCCTCTTAAATTACCGGCTTCTTTAAAGTGCTTGGACGATTGATTGGCATAGAAAAGTCCCTTTTCTAAGTTGTTTTGAAAAATGTACGCTTCTGCGATCAGCTTAGACAGAATCCCGATTCCTTCTGAATTCTCAAGCTTTTCAACAATGGCAAGTCCTTGGTGATAATGTGATAAGGCTAATTCTAACCTATTTTGTTGGCGGTAGATTTCGCCCACTAAAATCAGGATTTGCGTCATCCCTTCAAAATTACCCGTTGCCTCATAGTTTTTTAGTGCGATTTGGTAAGCACGAAGCCCTTCTTCGCGTTTGCCTTGCTTATACAGGTGTAGTCCATTTAACTCACTGGCAAGTGCTAGGTGTCCTTTAAAGAATAAGCTAGTATCTTGTTGGGCAGTTTCCAGATAGGTTTCAAAATAGTTAGAAAGTTCGGGGCCTCTTAAGAGTTGGCGGTAATTTCCCAACGTTTTTTCAAATACCTCGAGCATCAGTTTGCCTACCTTTTCTGATTTGCAGATGGCTAACGCCTGGTCTAAGGCGATAAAAGCCGAGTCTTGTTGACCGATTTGTAAGTGTAATTGCGCTTGCAATCGGTATACCATTGCCTGTTCAAGCGGATTATCACCCTGATGGGAAAGCGCTTGGGCTTCGTTTAATATTACTCGGACACTATCAATGTTTTTTCTTAAATACAGCTCTCCAAGATCTACCAATAGTTTTACGCGATGCTCTGGTGTTTGCTCCTGCTTCAAAAGTGTTTTTAAAGAATCGAGTGGAGTAGATTGTGCAAAGGTGTGGCTATTGATCAGTAAACCACATCCGAGAAAAAGTATAACGAGTAAATCCTTCATTAAAATTAAGCGTTAGTATGTTCCAATTCTGCCTAATTAAAAGTACACATATTCGCACGATAAACCAAAGAATCACCGAATCACGGGCAACGTCCAATTGCGTTTTACGGCCAATACCCGAACGACAATGATGCAACCTACAGTAAGGGAAATGTTTAAGTTATGATAAGGGACAAACTGATCTAACCAGAAGAACAAGCTCGCTCCTAACACACAAGCCATGGCATAAATTTCTTTTCTAAAGATGAGTGGAACTTCATTACACAGGGTATCGCGAACAACGCCTCCAAAAACAGCAGATACTGTTCCCATCATTACTCCTACGATTGGAGACAAGGCTAAATCCATGGTTTTTTGGAAGCCTAAAATGGTAAATAGCCCAATACCAATGGTATCGAATAAAAACATGGTTTTTCGGAGTTTGAGAATGTATTTTTTGAAGAAAAAACTAATCGGAACGGTGAGGCCAATGAGGTAGATGTAGTTCAAATCAGTCATCCAGCCTACAGGCTGGCTCCCAATCAGGACATCGCGGATGGTGCCGCCTCCAACTGCAGTGACAAAGGCAATAACGAAAGCACCAAATATATCGAACTTTTTCTCAGCAGCAGTAAGTGTACCACTGATTGCAAACACAAAAGTTCCAATGAGGTCGAGTGCGTAAATAATGTCCATTTTGATGAATTTATGGCTATGTTTTATAATGGCGGCAAACATCGAGTGGAATATAGACAAATCCAAGGTGACGATGCGTTTTTAATGCCGACTAAACAGTTTTCTGGTAAAATAGTACTGTTTTTGAGTTAAGGAGTGAAATGGAGTTTTGGTTTTTTATAAGAAAGCTCATATGCATGATAGAACGATTTTGCGTTTGTTTTTTTTATAGAAAGGCGCGAGCTTTATGAAGTGTTTAGCTGAAAGCAGGTTTCTATGCTGTCGCACCGCAGAAAACGGCATTTCAACTGAACTCAAAGTAAAAATTCACGAACAATTCATCCAAAAACAAGACAACTTGACTTACTTACGCCTCACGATTTCCTTTTTGTTGCGTAGCCAAGCAAAAACGCGGCTCATTTCTGCTGCTTGTTGCTGTATATTCATATCTGCATGTTCGCTACCTGAAGAGAAATTCAGTCCGTTTCCACTTGATCCGAATTTTTCTGAAACCTCAACGGAAATATCCATCACCATCAAAAACCCACTTGTGTGCCCCATTCGAATCAACTATGCTTACCAATCAACGGCAATTCATTATGAACACCGGCTCGATTCCGCAGAAACTTGGGTGATTCAGCTGCCGAAAGAAAAGTTTGATTTAAAAGATGTGATTAATAACAGCCAGTTTTCCACCACTTTTGAAGCAAGAGCAGATGCGATTATTGATTCTACCTATCGCTATTTTTATCCTTTTCCAAAAGGCAAAACCTACCGCGTACTTCAAGGTTATAATGGAGAAGAATCGCATGATAATAATCGCTATCGCTATGCGGTAGATTTAGATTTGGCGGAAGGCGATACCATATGTGCTGCACGTGAAGGAATTGTGGTGGGTGTAATAGAGGGGTATGAGCTTGGGGGAAACTGGGAACGCTATAACGATTATGCCAATCAAATAGTGATTGACCATCTTGATGGTACCTTTGGAGAATACCTACATTTAAAAAAAGGAGGAAGTTTGGTTGAGGTTGGCGATGAAGTGATGGGAGGGCAAGCCATTGGGTTGGCTGGAAATACGGGATATGCTGCTGTGCCACACCTCCATTTTAATGTGTTGGTACCTTCTGAGAAAGGTTACAAAAGCCTTCCCATCAAGTTTATTCATATTGATGGAAAGGCCATAAAGAAAGGGTTTACCCTATCTCATTAATTATTTTGCACGACCAGGACGCTTACGTCCACCTTGCACTTTTTCCATCTCTTTTTTTGAAAGCTTCTTACTGGTTTTTAATAAATTTTTCATCGGTTGATCTATTTAAGTGTTAAAAATAAAGCCCGAATATAAGCGGATTTTAGCACAAATCCATTATTTAACTCCATATCTTATGCCTGAATTCATTGAACAAGACTTTCTGCAAATCAATACAGCTAATCAAAAGCTAGAAAAAGGAACCTATGAATTATGCAATTTTTCCCATTGTGATTTTACCAATTTTAATTTTTCTGGTTTTACTTTCATCGAATGCACCTTTGAACAGTGTGATTTGAGCAATAGTAAATTGGGAAATACTGCTTTTCGCGAGGTGAGTTTTGAGCAGTCAAAATTGATGGGCTTGCGTTTTGATCATTGTAATGATTTTTTGTTTGAAGTGAGC
>JBMYQA010000085.1:0-20925 GCA_049600855.1 Flammeovirgaceae bacterium
ACCGATTTCGCTTTATAAATTCTTCATATGAAGCTTTTATTGTTTCAGATGAATCTTCTTGAATAATTTCCCTCCAAACGGCTAAGGCATTTGCCAATAAGCCTTTTTCTTCAAAAAACTTGGCTAAATTCTTTTTATCCTCAATCGTCTTTGCCAATAACAAAGAACCCGCCTCATTGGTAACCGCTAAGGCTTCTCCTCTACCCAACAGTTGAATCACATATTCGTCTGATTTCTTATGCTTTCCTAGCACCTCAATTGAATACATAAAGGCTCCCCCTTGAATGGATTTATATTTTGGATCAGTTAAATCAATATCCAATACTTTTTCGGTAGTTTTTTGTTCCAAGATTTTGTCACCAATTAAATTCTTGATGCTCACTTTATAAGTATTATTTGCTCCTAAGCGTTTTTCATCTACTCGCCATGCTAGCGAGATTTTGGAAGCAAATGCAGGTTGTTTTTTATAGAAATGTGAAGCAATCGCTTTTTTACTGGTAGGCACACTACGCTCTACCGAGCCTGTTTTCGCAAGAGCATTGTACGATTGTCCTTTATTACTCACTCCTTTGGGCATGGGTAAAGCTTGTTTTACAGTGAGTAAATTGCCCTTACTATCCCGTTTAGTAGGATCAACAGCAATGAAAGAGGTGTAGTTCGTCAGTAAGTTATACTTCAAACCCATCTTCGTAATTTGCTCTACCTGTTCCGTTGAAGCTTGGAGCGAATTAAAATCATCCATTACTTTAATTCGATTTCGCGCCCAGAGGTATCTTAACGCCTGATTTGAAGCAGATGGTTTCACTGTAGCGACATCCAGTGTTTCTGTATAATTCTTTCGATTTCCCGTCAGTCCAGTTAATGTGATTTTGCCCTTTGCCGCATTCTTATATTTACCATAAATCACCACAGGGCGTTGTGCCAATACATCTGGATAGCTAATGGGCTCTACATCGTACACCTCCAAGCCCTCAAACTTCATATCAATATTGGTTAATACTGGACTTGAAATGTACTGTCTAAATCGCTCCACTTTTTCGTTCGCATCTTTCTGATCGAGCACCACTAAAGGTTCTCCCATACCTGCTCGCGCCAACCCTTCAATTAAAAAGCGGTTTACACTGGAGCCAATTCCAATCGCATACAAGTTCGCCTGTCCGAGATTCTTTCTAATCAGTGCAAATGCCTCTTGTTCTACCGTAATGTAACCATCTGTAACTACCACAAAAGAACGGGAATAGTTTTTGGTTTCTTTCATAGCTAAGGCAGATTTTAACGCGCCCAAAATATCAGTACTTCCGCCACCTCTTAATTTATCAATTACCGCCATCGCCTTTCTAAGGTTTTGCTTATTGGCAGGTAAGGATTCGGACGCTAACATCTCATTACCCGACTCAAATAACATCACATTAAAGCGATCTTCAGGTCTTAATGAACCCACTAGTTTTTCTAATAAGCCTTTCGACACATCCAATGGGAAGCCACGCATGGAACCAGAAACATCTAATATAAAAATATATTCTCTAGGAGGCATGTTTTCCATATTCACCGCAGCAGGAGGCTGAACCATTGCCATGAAGAAGTTTTCTTCTTGTCCTTCATGAAGCAATAAGCCCGATTGAATTTTGCCACCAGCTAATTCGTATTTCAACACATAATCTCGATTTCCCCCTTTCTTGTCCGAAGGATCTAGTTTAGCAGTTACGGTACTTTTGTCTGCATGGCTCACATTAACTTTATGCGTATTGCAAACTACTTTTTTGATGGGCATGCCCGCATTTACTGTTGCATTAATTTCATAATCATAGCTGGGTTCTTCACCATCTTTCTGATAAGGAGATTTTACCCAATCATCATTAAACATCACTTCTGTGGCAAACTCTTCTGCATACCTTGGGCCAACAACTGTTGGATAAATAAACTCATACACACCATCTGTGGGAATTAAGGTTTCGGTGTAAAATAGTTCAACTTTAATGTAGTCGTTCGGCAAAATATTCCCAACGCTCATCTGAAATACATTGGGTCGCTTTTGTTCGAGTAAGGAAGCCGTTTTCCCTTCCTTTTTCGCGGCTTCATACTGCTGACGAGCCTTTTGCTTTTCCGCAATTTTAGCGACTATTTTCCGACTGCCTACTGTCATCTCAAAGCCATATACAGCGGCATTTGTGGAGGCGGGAAATACATAAATTGCCTCAAGAGTTTGATCACCCTCATTTTGATACTCTTGCGTAACTTTCACATCGGCAATTACACCTGCTACATTTACATCAACAGCCGTTCGCTTTAGTGGCATTACATCCACCTTCTTTTCTTTACTTTTGACATAAAAAAACGGAGACCCTGTTTTTTCTTGCGCAAAGCCACTAACGCTGATAAAACAACAAATGAGGACTAATAGGTATGGCCTGAAACCAATTTGAGTTTCTTGTGAGCCTGAAGTTTGACGTGTTTCCATCTCTAATGAGTGAGCATTGATGAATAATTGATTAATTATTGGCTAGCGTATTGGTCTACTGTTTAGTCTGCGTGAGGTAAATGCGGTTTCTAAATGTATGTTTTTCAGAAAAAATAAGAACAAAAGACAATAGTTTTGTTCAACTCTACCCAAAATCCATTACATCATTTTTATCATACCTAATATATACGTAAAAATCGTGCAGAAAGATGTAGATTGATACGCCAATATTCAGACATTAACAAAATAAACGGATGGAATGCTCACTTTCCTCCGCTTACTAAAGGTAAATTACAGGGACTTGGGGCATATGTAAGGTTTCAGAAATATTATAACTTTTTTATTTAGATAAAAAAATCTCCAAGATAAATCACCTTGGAGATTGCTATAAACAGTTTTCACTACCGTACACAAATAAATCTGTCAAAGCACTTGCAGTAATAAAAAGCTGATTATAAGCAAGTTAATCTATTTTTATTCACTAATGGGCTGGGTTGTCCTTTTTGCTTGATCAAAAAAGAACGAAAAAAATCAAGAAAATCTGATCCTGCTTACACACTTACCTGCCCACGCTCGGCAGATTTTCAGGCCTGCGCTCGCTAAAGATTTTGCAAGCTTTTGGGCATATTTTTTTGTGTACGGTAGCAAATAAACAGTTTAGTATTCAGGTTTATTCCAAAAATTTACGAAGTAATACCCTTACTTCTACCGTAGATTTTACATTGTAAGTAGCCTCTGAGGGAACAATTCCTACCTTAATGGTGTAGGCACTTTCAGGCATGGCATGGAACGTATCTTCATCAGTAACATCATCGCCAATGGCAAAAATGAACCCATAGCTATTTTTACCAAGCCATTTTCGGGCGGCCTTGCCTTTATTCACATCACGGTTTTTAATTTCAATCACTTTATTTCCTTCCATAATGGTCAAGTCCATGTTAGAGATGAAGTATTTTAGGTTTGAGAGTAAATCTCGTGCCCTCATTTCGCCAAAATCAGGATCAGCTTTGCGGTAATGCCAAGCCAAAGAGTAATCTTTTTCCTCAATAAATGAACCTGGAGTACGATCTACATACAAATCAACGATTGGACCAATACGCTCTTTCCAAGATAAATCGAGGTTATCAATGGTTTTCCATTCTTTCCCCTGTTTTTTCGACCAAACGCCATGTTCGGCAATCATATCTACATTCAGATGCCCCAACCATCCATCTAAGGATTTACGATCTCGCCCACTAATAATAACTACCTTATTTTTTTCATTCGCCGTTAATTGCTCCAAAATCTCTAACAACTCTGGATCAGGTTTGGCTTGTTCAGGGCGTTTTGTGAAAGCGCGCAAAGTACCATCATAATCAAGAAAGAAAACGCGTTTATCGGCAGCATGATAATTTTCTAACATTCTAGTGATGTGCCGTTCTTTCATGAGTTTGGCATTCATTTTTGCCTGTTGTTCCTTAATGTTTGCCAGTTGCTCCATAAACACTTCCACCCAACGATGAATATTGTATCGCTTCAGCTTGCTTTGCATTTCTGCATTATGTGCCACTTGCTCCTCTTCAGGCATCTCCAAAGCCTTTTTCATGGCCTCTACAATCTGATTGAGATCATTTGGATTAATCAGAATGGCCTCTGAAAGCTCACGCGCCGACCCTGCCATCTCACTTAAAATCAATACCCCTTTCTGATCAGGTTTACTGGCAATGTATTCTTTACACACCAAATTCATCCCATCTCGAAATGGCGTAATCAAGGCAACATCGGCCTGACTGTATAAGGCAGATAACGCATTAAAAGAGAAAGAGCGATAAAAGTAATGAATAGGCGTCCAATCCATCCGACTGTGCTTTCCATTAATTCGTCCTACCAGTTCATCTAGCTCTGCTTTTAGCTGTTGATATTGATCTACTTGCACCCTAGATGGAACCACAATAAGGATTAAGGACACTTTGCTGAGGTACTGCGGATAACGCTCTAAAAAGGTGTCAAACGCTAAAATTCGTTGCTTAATACCTTTTGAATAATCCAAGCGGTCGATGGATAAGATGATTTTTTCTCTACCCAATAAGCGTTGATAACGTTCAATTTTTTGTTTCGTAGCTTCAGAGCTCACGGCATTTTCGAACTTTTCATAATCAATTCCCATCGGGAAAGAATCCACTGCTACCAAGCGATTCCCCACTTTGATTTTCCCCATCGTATTTCCAATTCCTACGATTCGATTGATTGAACTGAGAAAGTGCCTCATATCATCATAGGTATGAAAACCAATGAGGTCGGCACCTAAAATGCCATTGAGAATTTCTTCACGCCAAGGCATGAGTCGGAAAATCTCAAATGAAGGAAAAGGAATATGTTGAAAAAAGCCAATGGTTGCATTAGGTAACTTCTCGCGAAGCATGGCAGGAAGCAATAATAATTGATAATCATGAATCCATATGATGTCATCGGGATCTGCATATTTTTCGAGTTCATCGCAAAATTTCTGATTTACCCGAACATAAGCATCCCATAATGCTGGTTCATAAATGGCATATTGTGTAAAGTAATGATAGAGCGGCCAGATGGTTCGGTTACTGAAACCTTCATAATAATCTTCTACATCTTTTTGAGTTAGAAAAACGGGAGCCATATTATCGGCTTTGAGCTGTAAGGTGATGTTTTCCTTTTCTTCTTCCCTAAAATCGTGAAAACCAGGCCAACCTAACCAAATGTTATTACCTGATTTATAGATTGATCCTAATCCAGTGGCTAAACCACCAGCACTTGGGAAAAACTTTAACAGATCGCCATCCTTTTTAATGGTCACAGGAAGTCGATTAGAGACTATAATTGTTTTCTGCATGAGGAGCTGATTTAGTCTTAATTCCGTTGTAAATTAATCCAAATCACTGAGCATTCCACACATACGTTTGCAAAAAAACTCAGACCCGTTCTTCACCTTAGAATTACCGAAATTTAATCACCCTACTGATATTTCAGTAAAATAAGGCACTATTGAAAAACTCAAAACACTTATAAATAACTGATTATCAGTAACATGAATTTTACGGTACCACAATTGCAACTTATAAAACAGAAATCACAACAAAAAAAATTAGAACAACAATCAAAGCGAACAGTCATAAAATTTACTCGAAAGAACCACAAGCCGAAAGGTGCTGCGAGTAAAAACCACTCAACTCTCTTGTTTCATTTTAAACATAATACTGATGAATATCTTAGGAAGCATCGAAATCATTGGAATCTTAGGTTAATCACCTTGATTTTAAAAGTATAAGGCACTAAAGAAATTCGTGCCTTATACCACTTTCCATTAAGCCATGTGGCTAATATCCGTACATATATCCGCTCACCATTGATTGCTTGAACATTCATGGCCAGAGATTTATGATTTTTAATCTCTCTTCTTCAAGCTTATTTACTTCTCGCCAGCATTTGGTTATTGTTTGCATTTAAACAATCAACCATTTATTCTATAACAATTTCCCCTATTTTTTTGCTATCTTTTGTATCAATTTGATTTTCTGAAACGTTATTGATTCAACATTGGCCCAAGATGGTCTTATGTTCTTTTGACTATATATGCGAATCAAGGGTTCAAAACACGTATTTAAGGTGTTTTGAACTCTTGATTCACATTATATATCAGTTTTAGTAGTTTCTGATACTAGTTGAATTAATCTGTCGTTACACTTATATAAAACAATACCAACTAGCTGGTTAAATCAAACCAAATTATAATGAACAAATACATTGCAAACTTACTATTAGGATTATTTAGCTGCTTCATTTTTGTTTCAACAACTCATGCCCAATCAGCAGTATACATCTATAAAAATCCAAAGACAGGCGAGGGGGATTATATGTTTACTTATGGTGTGCCTACCATAGAGGATGCCGAATTTTTAGCTCAAGAAAAGCTGATCGAGTTAGGCTATACAGAAGATATGATTCGCAAACAGGCTTCTACCAAAAATAAAGGATATGGGCTCATTATTAAGAGCGTATTAGAAAATAAATATGGTCGTAGAATCACTGTTTTTGGCGTAGCCTTGGGTTGTAAAACCAAAGAACAGGCTCAACGTGAGGCGCTGGAGAACTTAAAGAAATATAATCCAGAATGGGGAGGTGGAAAACACACGGTAGTACAGCGATTTATTGATCGGTAAATTTATCAACACATAAGAAGAAGGAGTCACCTCATTAGATGGCTCCTTCTTCTTTTTACTCACCTGCTTAATACGCCAATATACTTCCCAACCAACGTTCTAGCTCTTCTACACTCATATCTATGCGCGCAGCATAATCGGTTACTTGCGCTTTGGTGATTTTTCCAATAGGGAAATACCTCGATTTTGGATGTGAGAAATACCAACCACTTACAGATGAAGCAGGGCGCATGGCAAAATTCTCGGTGAGCTGAATACCTATGTTATCTTCTGCACTTAGCAAATCAAATAGATTTCTCTTTTCCAAGTGATCAGGACATGCAGGATAACCTGGAGCTGGTCGAATACCTTGGTATTTTTCACGAATTAAATCATCATTTTCAAAATGTTCTTCAGGTGCATATCCCCAGTATTCTTTACGCACTTTTTCGTGCATCAATTCGGCAAACGCTTCGGCAAAACGATCGGCTAAGGCTTTCACCATAATCGCATTGTAATCGTCATGATCTGCTTCAAATTGCTTGGCTAATTCCTCTGCGCCAAAAACCGTTACAGCAAAACCGCCCAAATAATCTGCTTTTTGCGTTTGCTTAGGCGCAATAAAGTCCGTTAATGCATAATTGGGAACATTCTTCGCCTTTTTGCTCTGTTGCCTTAAATGATGTAATACTGTGGTCACTTCAGTACGTTTTTCCACATATACTTTCTGCTGGGTAAGTACCCCATTTTCAATTTCCTCAATTTGCTCCTCAAAATCATACACCTCAATGTCATCGTCTGTTCCAGCATTAGCGGGGAAGAAACCGATGACCGCTTTTGCAGTCAATAATTTTTCTTCAATGATTTGATGCAACAGCTTTTGTGCATCATCAAACAAACGCCTAGCCTCCTGTCCCACGACAGAATCATTCAAAATTTTGGGATAGCGTCCTGCCAATTCCCATGATTGGAAAAATGGTGTCCAATCAAAGTATTCGGCAATCTCTGCTAATGGATAATCGGAAAACACTTTTGTTCCCAAGAAAGAAGGCTTTTTAATTGCTGTATTATCCCAATCTGCTTGGAATTTATTCTGACGTGCTTCTTCCAAGGTAATCAGCTTTTTGATACTTTGGCGTTTTGCATGATCCACCCTCAACTGATCATATTCTTCCTTGTATTGTTTAGAAAAATCGTGTCGAGCGCTGATTTCTTCGGTGGTTAAATTACTGGCTACAGGTACACTTTTCGAAGCATCTAACACATGAATAACTGCACCACTGTACACCGGATCAATTTTCACGGCTGTATGAATTCGAGAGGTCGTTGCTCCGCCAATCAACAAAGGAATCGTCATGCCTCTACGCTCCATTTCTTGAGCAACATACACCATTTCATCGAGTGATGGAGTAATCAATCCACTCAAGCCAATTACATCTACATTTTCTTTAATGGCTGTATCCAAGATTTTTTCTAGCGGCACCATTACCCCCAAGTCAATGATTTCGAAATTGTTACAGGCCAATACTACCCCAACAATATTTTTTCCGATGTCATGCACATCCCCTTTTACTGTAGCCATCAAAATTCTACCATTCGAACCACTATTTGCCAGTTCAGGGTTTTTCGCTTTTTCTTCTTCAATAAAAGGAATCAAATAAGCAACCGCTTTTTTCATTACACGGGCACTCTTCACGACTTGTGGTAAGAACATTTTTCCTTCGCCAAACAAATCACCTACCACATTCATTCCATCCATTAATGGCCCTTCAATCACCTGAATTGGACGATCAAACTGTTGACGAGCTTCCTCCGTATCCTCTTCAATATGATCTACAATCCCTTTAATTAAGGCATGTTTCAATCGCTCACGCACAGGGTTTTGTCGCCACGAATCGTCTTTAATTGCCTTCTTTCCTCCCTTATTCTTAACGGTTTCTGCAAAATCTACTAAACGTTCGGTAGCATCTGGTCTCCTATTCAACAACACATCTTCTACACGCTCCAGCAAGTCTTTGGGAATTTCCTCATAAATCTCAATCATCCCCGCATTCACAATGCCCATATCTAACCCTGCTTGAATAGCATGATATAAAAAAGCAGAGTGCATCGCCTCCCGCACAACGTTATTCCCTCTAAAAGAGAACGAAATATTACTTACTCCACCACTTACTTTTGCATGAGGCAAATTTTCTTTAATCCAACGTGTCGCTTCAATAAAGTCTACGGCGTAATTATTATGTTCCTCAATTCCCGTAGCTACGGTTAAAATATTAGGGTCGAAAATGATGTCATGGGGATTAAAACCCACTTCGTTCACCAAAATATCGTACGAACGCTTACAAATCTCAATCCGTCGTTCATAGCTATCTGCTTGTCCACTTTCATCAAAAGCCATCACAATAACAGCTGCTCCATAACTCTGAACTAAACGCGCATATTTCTTAAATGCCTCTTCTCCTTCTTTCAAGGAAATGGAATTCACAATCCCTTTTCCTTGCACACATTTTAATCCAGCTTCAATGACACTCCATTTCGAAGAGTCGATCATGATAGGCAATCGAGCTATATCGGGCTCGGAAGCAATGAGGTTTAAGAAACGCGTCATGGCCGCTTCAGAATCCAGCATTCCCTCATCCATGTTCACATCAATCACTTGTGCCCCACCTTCTACCTGATGGCGAGCCACTTCCAACGCCTCATCGTACTTATCTTCTTTGATCAGTCGAGCAAACTTTCGTGATCCTGTTACATTGGTGCGTTCGCCAATGTTTACGAACATCGAGCCAGGGGCAATGGTAACGGGCTCTAAGCCACTCAAATGCATATTTTGCGATGGCTCAGGCACGTGTCGGGGCGGATATTTAGAAACCGCTTCGTGAATGGCCTTGATGTGTGCAGGGGTTGTACCACAACACCCGCCAATAATATTTAGAATCCCTTCTTCCGCAAAACCTTCTAACAAGCCAGCCATGTGTTCAGGGCTTTCATCGTATTGCCCAAATTCATTAGGCAAACCCGCATTAGGGTGTGCACTCACAGGGATATGGCTATTTCGAGATAGCGTTTGCAAATACGGTCGAAGTAAGTCTGCGCCTAGCGCACAGTTTAATCCTACGCTCATTAAGTCGGCATGGCTCACAGAATTCCAGAAGGCTTCTGTAGTTTGCCCTGAAAGCGTTCGACCACTCGCATCCGTAATGGTACCAGAAACCATAACGGGAAATCTATAAGGATGTCCATTCCCATTTACTGGTGGTGCATAAGGGTGCTCTAAAAAATATTTATCGATGGCAAAAAGCGCTGCCTTACAATTCAGGGTATCAAATACCGTTTCTACCAACAAAATATCGACTCCTCCTTCTACCAATCCTTTTACTTGTCCATAATATGCCTCTACCAAATCATCGTAGGTAACCGCTCGGTAACCAGGATCATTTACATCAGGCGAAATTGAGGCTGTTCGGTTTGTTGGGCCAATCGCGCCCGCTACATAACGCGGTTTGTGAGGTTCTAAGGTCGTAAACTCATCCGCTACTTCTTTGGCAATTTTGGCAGATTCATAGTTGAGTTCATACACCAACTCTTCCATTTGGTAATCGGCCATGGCAATGGTCGTAGAACTAAAGGTATTCGTTTCCACAATATCTGCCCCTGCCTCAAAGTATTCACGATGGATTTTCTGGATAATATCTGGTCGAACAATGGAAAGTAGATCATTATTCCCTTTCAAATCACAGGGATGATCTTTGAATCGTTCTCCTCGAAAATCTTCTTCTGTTAATTTATAAGGTTGGATCATTGTGCCCATTGCACCATCCAAGAATAGAATTTTGTCTTTTAACAAAGACCTAATATCTGGTTTCGTCATCTTCGCTCTAAATTAAAAATCCGCACTTGTTTTCTTACTGCACTTGTTTATTTTACCTGATACTGGTTATGATTTCTTATCAATCGCTGCCATCACTGTAAACAATACCTTGCCTCTTTCCACTTCTTCAAATTGGTATTGTAGGCCATGTTTCGATTTCCGTACAATATCTACCAAGCCCAAACCCGCATGTTTACCAATGGGCGCTTCTGATTTAATAATTTCCTTATACAGTTTCCTCAAAGCCATTTTATTTTCGGCCAAGCTGTTAATTAAATCCAACTTTTCCTTCAAAGGTTTTACCTCTGTAGACTTAATAAAATTTTTCGTGAGTATGTACCAATCTTTCGCATCCTGTTGGAAATAAAACTCCCCAATGGTTGCTTGATTCGCCACACGCAATGCATGATGCGAGACGTTCTGTAGCAATTCCATACAGATGTAAAATACCATCCGTTTATCGACGGCTTGTTTCACAGCTTGATCGACCAAGCTCATACACTGTTGGCAATCAATTTGAGGATTTTTCTTCTTAATCAATTGCTTAATCAGTGGATGCTGTTGGATAAATGAAGCCCAATCTTTTAACCCATCACTCATCGCATTGTATTTAATGATACCATTCGTTTGTTGTGGTTTAAATGTTTTTAGCAGTCAATACATACGTATACGACCCGATAATTGAGTCATATTTTTGTGGAACATTTTTGTCAAATCACTTGCTATTCTAGTACCACAGCCGTTCCATTGGCACTCACCATCACCATGCTTGATTTCTCGCCTATGGTTTCATAATCGAGGTCTACACCGATAATGGCATTGGCACCAAGGTCTTCTGCTTGTTCTTCCATATCTTCCAAAGCCAAGCGCTTGGCTTTTCGCAAGCTTCTTTCGTAACCTGAAGATCGCCCTCCGATTACATCGGTGATTTGGGCAAAATAATCTTTGATCGCATTGGCACCAATAATCGCTTCACCAGATACGACGCCTAAGTATTTCACGACTCTTTTTCCTTCAATAGACTCTGTTGTTGATATCAGCATGACTTCTTATTTATCTTCTTTTACGACACTGTCAATCCAAGTATGGAGTTGTCCTTTACGTTTTTTCTTCAAAATAGCATCTACCGCACGATCCCTCGTCAATCCTTGGTTTTTATACTTTTTATAATAGTCGAGTAAACTCGTTAGTCCAGCCGTAAAGCCTTTTTTCTCGTCTTTAGCCATCTCTGGATTTGCTAAGGCAAAACGCGTCCAGCTCCCCATAAATAGGGTCAGTAGATCAGGATTAATTTTTGCCAATTGGATTACTTCAGGATAGAGTGTTAAACTAACATTTGGAGCGCCTTCTAACCACTTAATTAGAAATGCACTTACCTCTTTACGTTTTCCTTGCATTTTATTGGGTGGGGTATCTTCTAACCAACGTACTGCTTTGGGAATGTATCGCTCATACTTCGCATAATCGCTTTTTTTGTTGAAACGATAATTATGCGGCACTGCAAAATCTTGCGCATGGATGATGAAACTGCTAAAGATTAAGCAAAAGATAAAAACTAGCGTTACACTTTTTTTCATATAAGGTCAACCAAAATGCATTTAACATCAATGCTTTATTCAGAAAGGCTGGGTGAAGAAGATGTTAGGGAGGAATAGTTCTCTTTCCGCTCATCTTCACTCCAACTAGTTTTGGAGTTGGGATTTAGCACCCTGCGTTCAGGGTTGCCAAGGTATCCAAGGGCCCAATCCCTCCACCTTTCTTGATAAGCATTTTATTTTAAATGAAATAATTGATAAAATATTCATGAGAATGTCATTCAATCATTTCAAACGCTACAAATATAGTGCAAATATCCATAGGAACAATTGCAGTCGGTTGTGTTGTAAACGCAAAACTTACATGCATTGTTCAATTCTACTTCAATTACAAGAGTAAAATTTTGACTATTAAGCGATTAAATTCTTTTTCATTCCCTTCCTATGTTCCAGAAATTACCATATATTGAGGTAAACATTTTTGGGAATCAGAACAAGCATACATGAAACATTCCCATTTTCCATCAACCATTAACCCTTGCAAGTACTATGGAAATTTCAGGACATAAGCTGGTAGGCGATAATGTAAAGCCATTTGAACAAACCAAAAAGGTAAGTGGCAAATTCGCGCCAGGTGCATTAGATACCATCATCGTTCACTACACCGCCTCTCCCAGCTTCCGTTCAGCTTATAACTCTTTGATGAATCCTCGAATCAAAGCCTCTGCACACATTTTGTTAGATCGTGACGGAACGGTGCTGCAAATGGCAGACTTTGAAACCATTGCATGGCATGCAGGACGTAGCTCTTACAAAGATCGCTCAGGTTTCAACAAATATTCTATTGGTATTGAAATCGTGAACGCAGGTCCGCTCAAGCTGAAAAACGGGGAATATTTTGATGTATATAACATCAAAAAACCAGCAGATCAGGTGATGGAAGGCAAGCACAGAAATCGACCTATTGTTTCGAAGTATTGGCATAAATACACGGAAGAACAAATTAAAATAACCGAAGAGATTTGCCGATTGCTCGTAGATAAATACGGCATCAAGTACATTTTAGGTCATGAGGAAATTTCTGTGGGCCGTAAGTTTGATCCAGGGCCAGCCTTTCCTTTAGATGAGATGCGCGAACGCATTTTCAACAATGAATTTGGGCATGCTGGTGAAAAACCGACGATTACGGAGCTAAAAACGGGCGATATTGCCTTTGTTTCAGCTTCTTCATTAAACATTCGGGCGGCTGCTTCGGCTAGGGCAGATAAAATCGCAGATGCCTTGCCAGAGGGAACAAAAGTGGATGTGATTGCCGTAGAAGGAGATTGGGCTAAAGTAGAGGTAGAAGTGAATGGCTGGGTATTATCGACACACATTGAGCTCGACAACACCGATGACAACCACGATGCCATTGTTTCTTCTTTAAGCACGAATGTACACTCTATCCCGATGGAAGATTCTAGTGATGTATCAGAAGCCTTGGTACAAGGCGATCCCTTGCAAATCATCCAACGGTTTGAAGGATGGTATCATGTGAGTTACCCCATCCAAGGCTTTGTAGCCAAAAAATACCTTGATCAATTTCAAGCAAAAGGGTAAGTAATCAGTCATTTTATCATTAATAGGTATACGGTATGGATGATGCAATGTGCTCATCCATGCCATTCATCCATTCACACATCAATCACCAGTATTACCTCGTATGTCTGCCAAACCCGTTATATTCATTGCGTTTGCGAATGAGGCCTTGCACGAACCTGGACGCTTGCGGAATTTACAGTTAGAGCAAAGCGAAATTCGTCAGGTGTTATTTGAAGCTCAAAAACAAGGTTTATGTGAATTGGTAGATCGCTCAGCAGTTACCATTGATGAATTAATCGACGTATTTCAGCATTATAAAGATCGCATACACGTATTTCATTTTGGCGGGCATGCCAATAGTTGGCAACTGCTACTGAATGCTCCAGATAAACAAGGAACTCATGCAGCACATTCGGAAGGATTAGCCCAATTCTTAGCCCAGCAAAATAACTTGAAGTTGATCTTTTTAAATGGATGTTCTACCCAACAACAAGCCTTAGACCTCATCCAACATACTGAGAGCTGTATTATTGGCACCACTGCTAGCGTAAATGACACGGTAGCTCGAAAGGTTGCTGTTCGCTTTTTTAAAGGCATTGCCGCCCAATTGAGCATTGAAAAGGCTTGGGAAGCGGCCAAACAGCTCATCCACATTGACTACGGCACTGCTAATGTGCGCGATTTGATGTGGGAAGGGATCGAAACGCCTCAGGGCGAAGCTAGTCAGGAAAACCTATGGGAATTGTATGCCCAAAACCCATCATCAACGGCTTGGAAATTACCCACTCCCAAGCAAAGCGATGAGCATCAGATTTTTAATGAGTTACTCACCAAACAACTCATCATTGCCCTACAAAGTTACAGCAAACCCGCCAAGCGTTTTTTAGCAACCGCTTCAGAAGTAGATGCCAATTGGCAGAAACAGCCACAAATTAGCGCTGCTGCCAAAAAAATTATTGCTTACAGCTTTGTGGGCGTATTGGGCATTCAATTGAAAAAGTTGATGGCAATTGGCAATGAAGCCCACTCCATCACTAAAATGAAAAAATACGTGTACCGATGCATGCTTACCGCCAAACAAGGCGTGCAATTACTCTGTTTTACCTTCATTTCTAAACTTTGGGATTATCAAAAAGAACAAAAACAGCCGTTTACTCCTGAGCAACACAAATCATTACATAACTTTTTCCATACCAACTTTGAATTAGACCTACTGAATTACCTCAAGTTACTGCGCGATTTAGTTCAGATTTTTGAAACACAGCAATTGCCCTTTCCGATGCCTTCTGAAAAGGAAGCAATCAAGACCTGTTTGTCGCCCAATAGTCGATTTATTCAATCTTGCCAAACCTTACAAGAGCTTCAAAGCGTACTGAGCACGGCAAACTTATCCATACAAACCTGCATAAAAGCAGAACAGGAATTGAGTAATGCAATGGAAGAACTTACCTTTTTAGCAGCTTATAAAATGGTATCCATTAAAGATATTGCTTATGATGAGATGAGGAATCGTCCACCACGGTATTTGCATCAGTATACCGCATTGGGGGTAGATAGCAAGTCTGTCGAAAATGCGCAACGAGTCAATTATGTGGATCATCCCATTAGCACCGATGCCATTTTACTCTTTAAAGAAAAATACCACGAAAGTGTCAACTTATTCCCTTTTGTAATTGATTATCATGCTTTAACCGATAATGGTCTGACCAAAGTATGCTTCTTCAGTAATCGAAAACTGGAAGATGATAGCCTCGATTTCCACATTTTGGAAGATGGCCATATCGAAAACATAGAGTTTAGCAATGTTGAAGCAACAGCAGAATCCATTAACCACCTCATGATGGATGATGCAAAACGTATCCAATGGAAGTTAGATAGCGTGTACACCCAATTTGAAGCCGCAAAACATGCAATTATTGATGTGCCATCTACCGATTCATCAACTAAAACACTCGATTTAGGTAATTTATTTGAAGGAGAAGAAGACTTTTAATTGCAAAAATCATGAATGACACGACTCCTAAATACCCCTTCAAATTCTTAGATGCCTACACCAACGAGGATGTACCTATCTTTTTTGGTCGTGAGGAAGAAAGTAATGCCTTATATCAAATGGCCTTTCAAAGCAATATTGTGTTGGTTTACGGCGCTTCGGGAACAGGAAAAACGAGTTTAATTCAATGTGGGCTTGCCAGCAAATTCCAAAGTCACGATTGGCTGGCTTTGCCGATACGAAGGAATAACAACATTAATGAATCCTTTGAAAAAGCATTGGAACAAGCCGCTGGTCAGCATTTAAAAAGCCAAACTTCTTTAGATTTGGATTGGCTGGATCACATTATGGATGAGGAAGAAGTGCCTAGCAAGCCCAAATCAAAATGGGAAAAGCTGTTAGAAGCCGTATACCTCAACCACTTCAAGCCCATTTACATCATTTTCGATCAGTTTGAAGAATTGTATATCCTTGGAAATCGAGAAGAGCAGCAGCTTTTCATTCAGCAAATGGTCGAAATTCTTCAGCTTACCCAGCCCATTACCCTCATTTTTTCCATTCGGGAAGAATACCTTGGGCATCTTTTTGAATTTGAAAAGGCTGTTCCTCAACTACTCCGCAAAAAACTTCGCGTAGAACCCATGAATTTGAGCAAAGTAAAAGAGGTGGTATTTGGTGCTGCGCAGTATCAAAATAGCAATGTCTCCTTAGCGCAAGGCGAAGAAGAAGGCATTGCCGAAGGAATCTTTCAAAAACTCAAAGGCAAAGGAACTAAACTGACCATTGACCTTCCCTACTTGCAAGTCTTACTGGATAAATTATACCTTTCGGTAACGCAGGATGAAACGCGGCAAGCCCATGCGGAACTCAAGCAAAGTGATGTGGAAAACCTCAAAGATATCGAGGATTTATTGCGGGATTTTTTGGCCGAGCAAGTGCGTGGCATTCAACAAAAAACGCAACATCCTGAAGAAGTGTTGTGGAAATTACTTTCTCCTTTTGCCACCTTAGAAGGCACCAAAGAACCGATTGCTAAAACAGAAATTTATCAGCGCTTAGCAAAAAATTTGAATGATGAACATACACTTACCTCCCAACAAATCGACGAATTGCTAGCCGCTTTTGTGAACAATCGCATTTTGCGTTATTCAGAAGAGGAAGGTTTATACGAATTAGCGCATGATTCCTTAGCCATACACATTTCAGAAAAACGCAGTAAAGACGACATTGCGCTTTTAGAGATTCAACGCTTAATTAAAGGGCAAACCTCCCTAAAAAAAGAAGCGCGTAACCCTTTCAATGCCAATCAATTGGCTTTTATGGAGCCTTACCTCGCCAAACTAAGTTTGGATGAGGATGAACAACAATTTATTGATTTCAGTAAAACGCAAATTGCCTTACAAAAAGCCGAAAAAGATCGCATTCGTCAACGTGAAATTGAAGATGCCCAACGCATTAAGACAAACTTCCGAATTGCCTTGGGAACTGCCATTGCCGCTTTAGCATTGGCAATTGTTGCGGGTTACTTCTACCTATCTGCCGAAAAAAAAGCAAAGGCAGAGTTTGAAGCCCGACAGCAAATTCTTGTTAAAGACAGCTTAAACAGCATAGCAAAATACAATCAATATGTAGCAGAGGCAAATGGACTGGCTACCCAACAATTATACGACCAAGCAGTTAATAAACTCCAATTTGCCAAAGAATTCACGAAAGACACCTTAGCCATTAACGCTCAAATTGATAGCTTAAAACGATTAGAACAGCGCACACAAAACCTCACACAGTTATTAACCGAAGCAAATGCGCTTGTTCAAAAAGGCAATTACCAAGCAGCTATTAAAAAGTATCGGTTTGCGTATCTATTAAACGATCCATCCACCATTTTAAAACTCCGAATTCCACTCAAAGATTTGCAACAGATTCTCAGCAAAAAGATTAGTACGGCAAATGCCAATGCGCAAGCAGTAAGTTTTGATGCGAAGCGAAAGAATCGCTACCTCAATGAAGCCAAACAAGCCAAAAATCTGCTCAATCAAGTCAATGATCTACTCAAAAAACAGTAAGCCTGAATTGTCATGAAATCTTTTTTCTCTTTCGTTGTGCTCGCGCTATTGCCCTTTTTCCTCATTTCCCAACAAGAAGATCGAGATTTGGAGGAAGGCAAACGATTATATGCACAACAAGATTACTACAATGCTTACATCCGATTTAAAGCTGTAACGCATTTCGCAGAACTGAATGGTAAAAGCAACTTGGTAAAGCAAGGAACTACGTGGTTACAAAACGCGATAGTAGGGATGCAAACCCAACAACTCAGAACAGATTCCTTGCTGCAACTCACGCAACAACTCGTTGATGCCTTTTATTTTTATGATGATCGCTTGGCACTCGCTTTTGATGGGAGACATTACGGGTTTATCAATAAACAAGGAGAAGTAGTTATCCAATATTTATATACGGAAGCTACTGTATTTGATGATGAGAGCGGCTATGCGCAGGTAGTGAGAGACAAGCGCTCGTTTTGGTTAGGTGCCAATGGAGAGGAATTTCCCTTTTCAATTCCTTTAGAAGAGTTACCCATTCAACAAAAAGATACCACACAAACGGCTGTTCCTACGCCTCGCCAAGTAAAAATCCCTGATCAAATAGCTGATTCTTCCAGCTACTACAATTACTTTAATCAGGGCATCGGTTTTATGAGAGCGAAGCAGTATTGGGATGCTTTTCAACGTTTCCAAGCGGTGGAAGTATTGGCTAAGAACGATCAAAACGCTAAGATGTCACGACTTGGACGAATCTATAAATCGCTAACCATTGGAGAAATTCAACACCTCATTACTAAGGCAAAAAAAAATATTGAGGTAGCGAAACGTATCCATCGTGCCTGTCACTTTTACGAAAATCGCTTTGCTTTAGCCTTTAAAAATCAGCAGTTTTATTTCATCAATCCCGCAGGTGAACCTGTTTCTAAGCTCGGCTATTGGGATAAGCTCAATCAATTTGATATTCATGGGCTGGCATTGGCACAAAAAGATGGGAAACAGGTGTTGTTAGATACCTTGGGGCAGATTTATCCACTTGCTTATGCTATTGATGAGATTACGCCTAATACGAAGGCATTCATCATCAACACGCCATTAGATAGTTTTCCAAGTGATATCCTTCAACATCAACAGTTAGAGATTTTATCTCTTGCGGGAAATTCTTACCGTTACAATCAATTTGAAATTCCGCCCGCTATTCAGTTACTCAATAAGTTGAAAGTCTTAAATTTAAGGTATTCGAATATGGATTCGCTTCCCGAAGCAATTGGTCAACTCAAGCACTTACACGCATTAAACTTGTATAAATCTAAGCTGTATCAGCTGCCTGACGCATTGGGAGAACTCACCAACTTAGAACAACTCCTGTTACGAGACAGTGGCTTGAACGCGTTGCCTAAAACCATTGGAAAGCTCAAGAAACTCCAAAAACTTCATATAGGATTTACCAATGTAAATCAACTTCCAGAAAGTTTCAGTCAACTGGAGCAATTAGAAGAATTAGATTTAGCAGGGATTCCGATTACAACACTTCCTTCCTCCATCTTTCAGCTCACAAATTTAAAAAAGCTCCAGTTGTATAAAATACCAATTGGTGAGCTTCCTACTGACATTGGTAAACTCCATCAATTAGTTTATTTAGATTTGGAAAATACGGGAGTTCAAACACTTCCGAGCAGTATCAAAAACCTTCAAACGCTTAATTTCCTCGATCTTTCAGGCAGTAATCTCCGTGAACTTCCTGATGAAATTTGCCAACTGCAACAGTTAGAAAAGTTATGGATTACCAGTAAGCAACTCATCAAATTTCCAGCTAACATTCATCAACTCAATCACTTGAAGGATTTGCTTATTGAAAGCAGATCGCTTGCAACACTACCTGAAAGCATTTTTAAGCTGTATCACTTAGAATCCTTATCGCTCACTCGATTACCCATTCAAGAAATTCCTACCAGCATCAGAAATCTAAAAAAATTAACTTACTTACGAATTAACAACACCAAGATCACGGCTATTCCAGCAGAAATTAGCGAGCTACAGCAATTGACTTCCCTATATCTCAATCGAAATAAACTAATCGCATTACCAAGCAGTGTTTTTACACTTAAAAAGTTAAAAGCGTTGAATGTCAGCAATAATAAGATTCCTACTTTATCCGATGAAATCAGCCGATTGCAACAACTGGAAAACCTTGACTTAACCCGAACAGCAATTCAACAACTGCCATCGGGGATTTGGGAATTAACGAATCTAAAAACACTCAGTTTAAGCCATACCAACATTGATCGCTTACCCAGTGACATCTCACGCTTAACACAGTTGAAGGGACTATCTTTAGGAGGCTTAGCTTTACAAAAGCTTCCTGATGAAATCGCTCAGCTATCCAAACTTACTTGGATCAGTTTACATTCAAACAGGCGACTCAGCAAACTTCCTGAAGCATTTGGTCGGCTGAAACAATTAGAAGTGCTCACCTTAAGAGATTGTCCTATTGAAGTGTTGCCCACATCTATCGGGCAATTGGAAAATCTCCAAACCTTATTACTCAGTAATACGGCAATTAAAGAAGTTCCAGAAACGATTGGACAATTGCAAGCACTGAAATCCCTGGAGCTTGATCAAACGAACATCACAGCACTTCCAGCAGCAATTGGCAATCTCCAAAATTTAGAACGGCTCATACTCCGAGCTACGCAACTCTCGGCCTTACCCGATGAAATTGGGCAACTTCAACACTTAGTAAACCTCAACCTCAGCTACAGTAAACTCCAAACCTTACCTGCTGCTATTGGCAACCTTCAACAATTAAACTCCCTCAATCTATCTCACACCAGCATCAAATCATTGCCTAAAACCATCGGTCGGCTCACCCAATTACAAAACCTTTTATTACAAAATACTCCTTTGAGTAAATTACCTAAATCCATTGGTCAGCTCACCCAACTCACCCGATTAGATTTAAGTACCACCTACCTTTCCGATCTTCCTAAAAGCTTTGGTCAGCTCAAAAACCTACAAAGCCTAAATTTAGAACAATGGCGTAGCTCAAAACTACCTGTTGTCATCGGCCAACTGACCAACCTCAGAGCACTATCATTAAAAAATGCGATTGTTTCCCAATTACCTGCTGAGTTTGGAAACTTAAAACAATTGCGATGGTTACATCTTGAAAAATCAGAGATTCGATCTTTGCCAAGCGAAATCACGCAACTTCATAGATTAGAAACCCTCAACTTAAACTCAACAGCTATTACTGCTTTGCCTTCGGACATTGGGCTATTAAGCGAACTAAAG
>JBMYQA010000086.1:0-20871 GCA_049600855.1 Flammeovirgaceae bacterium
CAATGAAACCATTCATGTACATGATGGCAATGTGTACACTGCATACAACTTTAGAGATTCTTTAGCACAAAGTTTAAATAAAAAAATACGATTTTTACTTTTACCAAAATTCATCGTTTTCCCTTTGATTGCCATTGCCCAAAGCTTGCTGAAGCCCTTTAACAAAACCCCAGTGGTCACGACTGAAAAATTAAATGAAGTCACTCAAAATTGGGATCATAGCTTTGAAGAGGAACGCAAGGCATATCCTTTAGAAATCAAGTATGACTTGACACAAGGCATTGCCCATACCATTGACAGTTACAAAACCCAA
The DNA here is from genome assembly GCA_049600855.1 of Flammeovirgaceae bacterium. Taxonomy (GTDB): domain Bacteria; phylum Bacteroidota; class Bacteroidia; order Cytophagales; family Flammeovirgaceae; genus JBMYQA01. Next base: position 314 of record JBMYQA010000086.1, read on the forward strand.
GGCCTTCTTTAATATGACATTCAGTATTCATCAGGTCAATACCTCAAAAGACCTTAAGCGCTTCATTAAGTTTCCAATGAAATTATACAAAGGACATTCAAGTTATGTCCCTCCAATCATTTCATTTGAACAAAGTACGCTACGAAAAGACAAAAATCCTGCATTTGAACACGCCATTGCCGAATATTGGGTGGTGAAGGATGCTAATCAGGAGATTGTTGGCAGAATTGCAGGAATCATTCTTGATGAAGAAAAGGAGGAAAAACAATATGCTCGATTTGGCTGGATTGACTTTATAGATAATACTGAGGTCTTTCATTTACTGATCCATACGGTTGAACAATGGGCGCTTAAACATGGGTGTACTCAACTGCATGGGCCATTAGGTTTTACCGATCTTGATTTTGAAGGCACGCTCATTGAAGGCTTCGATCAACTCGCTACCCAAGCCACCATTTATAATGCTCCTTATTATCAAAGTCATTTTGAAAAATATGGATTCGCAAAAGCCTGTGATTGGGTAGAATTCCTGACCAACTATGACCTCCCTGACAAATACTCCAAAGCAACAAAACTGATCGAACAACGGTATAAGCTCAGACGCATCGAATTAAAGAACAAGAAACAATTATTACAATACACAGATCAAATTTTTGAACTACTGAACAGCACCTATGCGGATTTGTACGGATATTATCCACTCACTAAGGCACAAATTAATTACTACACAAATCTCTACTTTGACTTTGTAGTCAAAGATTTTGTCAATATTATTGTTAACGAAGAAAACCAAGTGGTAGCATTTTCACTTTGTGTACCTTCATTGTCATCGGCATTTCAGAAAGCCAAAGGTTCACTTTATCCTTTCGGATTTATCCATGTGCTCAAAGCATTTTATAGACCTGAATCTATTGATTTTTTCTTAATTTGCGCACAAAAAGAATTACAGAATAAAGGCCTTCCTGCTTTGTTGTTGTACTATGCAGGAGAAGCATTAAAAAAGCACAAGATTCGAAAAGTCCATACAGGACCCATGCTCACAAACAATACCTCCATGCTCAACCTGATTGAGCAGTTTAGGAAAATTACTAAAGGTTATCAGCAAGTAACTAGACGTTGTTTTATTAAAGAGATTTAGACGCATAACTCTAAGAACAAGAATGTATTGAGCGCACTGTTTGTCTATGGTAGGAAGTTGAATGCATCGCTCAACCATTTTAACATAAACCAGTAACTTATACGCTAATGTTGACTCAAAAACTCATAGAAATTATTAAAGAGTATATTGATGATGAACACATTGATATAACGACAATCACTCCGGAGACCCACTTACTTGAGGATTTAAAAATTGATTCTGCTTACTTAATAGAAATCATCCTTGATGTTGAAACTGAATATGATATTGTAGTAGATGATACCATGCTGTCAAAAGTAACCACACTAGCTTCTGTAGAAAAGCTGATTTTGGAATTAAAAGGTTAAGAAAAGATTCCTTTGATCGCAAAGCATATTGGGGCAATAGTTATCGAATAATCAATGGAAAAACATCGAGTTGTTATTACTGGAATGGGTGTAGTAGCACCTAATGCGATTGGGAAAGAAGATTTTCTAATTGCTTTGAAAAATATGAAGTCTGGCATTACGCATCATCAAGAGCTCCAAGATTTAAAAATTCGTTGTGAAATCGGTGGGGCACCTGCATTATCTGAAGAGTATATTAAATCAAAACTATCTAGGCCCCACTTCAAAACAACCTCTAACAAAAGTGTGATTTATAGTTTAATTGCAGGCATGGAAGCATTTCAAGATGCCCAATTGACAAGTAATAAAGATGCGCCAGATTATGACATGGGGATCATCTTTGGGAATGGCGCACCTACCATGGATGACTTTGTTTTGGAGAAAATGAATTTCATTGATCAAAAAAACAACAGAGGATCAGGCGCTCGGACCATTGTGCAGGCTATGAGCAATGGCTCTGCTGCGTATTTAAATGAGGTCATTGGTTGTGGAAATTACATTTCATCTAATTCTGCTGCCTGTAGCACAGGAACAAACAGTGTTTTAGAAGGTTTCAATCTGATTCAAGCTGGGCGAGCAGCTCGTATGCTCTGTGGAAGTACAGAAGGAAATAAAAGATACATCTGGGGGACATTTGATGCGATGCGCATCTTATGTACAGACTCGAACCACGCACCTACTACTGGCTCTAGGCCCATGAGTAGTACCTCTTCTGGTTTTGTACCAGGATCAGGCGCTGGAGCACTCATCTTAGAATCACTAGAAAGTGCCCAAAAGCGCGGTGTGCCAATTTATGCCGAGGTGTTGGGTGGTCATGCAAACTCAGGTGGATTACGAGGCACAGGATCAATGATCGCTCCCAATAATGAAGCGGTACAGCGATGTATTCAGTCAGCAATTCAAAACAGTGGCATACAAGCAACAGATATCGATTTGATCTCCGCTCACTTAATATCTTCCAAAGCAGACCCTATAGAAGTCAATAATTGGATTGAAGCACTGCAGCTCCCTAAGGAAAGGCTGCCGTTTATCAATACGCCCAAAGGTATGATAGGGCATTGCATTGCAGCTGCTGGAAGTCTTGAGATAATCGCTTGTGTGTTGCAACTTCAACATCAATTTGTTCATGGCAATCTCAATATTGAGCAATTACATCCTGCCATCGCAGAAAGGTACCCATCAGACAAAATCCCTCGAAAAAGCATTGATGTTCCTATTGATGTCATTATCAAAGCAAATTTTGGGTTTGGTGATGTGAATAGTTGCATTACCCTCAAAAAATGGGATGAACACTCGTAAATATTCCTTCATCAAAATTTCTTTAACTTGATAGGCATTGATATCATTGATCGGTCAGATCCAAAACTTCGATTAAAACGTGAAAGTACACTCAGATTTATTAAACATAAATCTGATGATTATACTGCCTTAACCGTAGATATCAACACCTTATGGTATAGTGTGTGGTGTGCCAAAGAAGCGATATTCAAAGTAAAACGTATCCATCAGCCATTTGATCCGCACGCGATCAAACTACGCTTTACCGTAAATGCGGAAGCCATTTATTTTACATCTGATGACATTGTTGGGCAGCTTTGGATTAGCCCAAGAAAGCTAGTAAGCATTGCTTATTATGAAGGACAAGCACCTCACTGGCATAGTTTTACAATTCAATGCCGCAATCATCAACAATGTGTTCGCGAGCAACTTCATCAATATTGTTTGAGTCATTCACTACAGGATTACACACTTGCTCCTGCTAGGTTACCCATATTGGAACACTCCATATCAAACCAAAAGATATTTGTCAGTTTCAGTCATCATTATCAACTTGGCGCATTTGCCTTAATCAAGCCTTTTTCTTGAAAATGAGTCAATATTTCTTGATCAATTCTTCGTTGAACACGTTCTAAAATCAGCATGGGAATAATCCCTAATATGGAGAATAACAATAATACCTCAAAATGCCCCAGCAAAGCGGTGACAATAATGAGTATTCGATGGATATTGATTCCCCCAACCAAGGCCCACCACGTGAGCATGCGATAGATTTTTTGCCGATACATTTCCCGAAACTCTTCATAACCCCTCAGTTGATCAAATGCGTGCCGAAGCTTACGATCTCTAAAGGTAAGCCGGTGTTGTTTAGCGGTGTAATTCACGGTAAATTGATGCAGCCACTTGTGAACGATGCTTTTGGCATGGTATTCCTCAATTTCCTCCATTAAAGGAATACGTTCTGAGTCTAATGGGCCCACATAATACTTATATTCCATCCGATAGAAATCAGCCAAAGCAGCCTTCAGGCCTAAGCAATGTATTCCCAAACCAGTTAACAGCAAAATCCACCAACCGTACTCTGCTACCAAATAAAGACTTCCCCCAAGGTAACAAGCCCAAAATACAAGGCCATCATTAATGCCATCAATGTATCGGCCTAACTCTGTTACCTGATTCGTATAGCGAGCCAACTGACCATCTGCGCTATCCAAAATACCAGAACAGATGATCAACACAGCGGCCATTACCATTATCCAAAGGTCGTCTTGAAAATACAATAACGCACCTCCTACCACTCCTAAGAACATTCCAGTAAAAGATACTTGATAGGGAGTCATGCCTAACTTTGCGGCAAATTTTGTGAATAACCACCCCAAGTATCGGGTAAAATACAAGTCATACGTTTCTTCAACATCAAGTAAAGTAACGCTGGCCAACATTTCCTGATAATACCTTTTAAACCTGTTCATATTAAGTGCTAAATTTTACTTTTATGCAATAGCCATCAGCAACTCATTCTATAACCGAATGATACGTTACTAATTGTCCATTCTCCAATTTCACCAAGCGGTCAGCACAATCAAAATAGCGCTCATCATGGCTAATAAGCACCACTATTTTTCCCTGGCTTTTTAATAGAGGAATGATTTCTCTATAAAATACTTCTCGAAACTGGAAATCTTGATTAGCAGCCCATTCATCAAACACATACACATCACGGTTTTCCAACAGTGCCCTTAACATAGATAAACGCCCTCGTTGCCCTAAAGAAAGTTCTATCGTATCAATCACTTTGTTATCAAGATTCACTTTATGCTCCAATGCCAACAGTTTTACATACTTGGCAGCATACTTTTCAAAATAATCATCTTCAATGTATGTCAGGTTATCGAACACATAGGAATCTGAGAAAATCGCTGTAAAAAATTCTCGATATGAATTCAGGTTCCTTGCATGGATTGGAATATTTCCCTTGTAAAGTATTTGTCCTTTTTTAGGTTGATAAAGCCCACAAATTAATTTGCACAAAGATGTTTTACCTGAACCATTTCCTCCAATAATGAATAAGACCTCGTTTTTGTGAATTTGTAAATTTATATTTTCGAGTGAAAAAGTAAGCTTATCTTTATGATAATAGGAATAGCTCACATTTTCCAAAGAAACAAAAATAGTTGTAGCATCTATATGATTTTCTTCTAACGGTTGTACGCCTAAATCATCACTCAGCTGCAGTGCGTCAATTCTTTTCAACGTCACATCGACAAGTTGAAACTTTTGGGTGACATTCACAATACAAACAAGGGAGGGCAATAAAAATAGTATAATGATTAAAAAGTCTTGGAAATTTGCTCCATTGAACAAATCATACTGAGCGCCAAGCAGTAAGGCTATTAAAAGAATTGCTCCGCTTACCAGCTCTCCTACTTTAATGGTTGAAGCGTGAAATACTGTTAACATCATCTGATGAAATACCTGCTTTTTCCCAATTGGGTCAATAATGTCATTGACATACGTCTTTTTATGCTTCGAGTTCAACGACAATTCACGTAAACCAGCAATTAACCCTCGAATGTATAAGAAGATAAAAAAACGATTGTCTTGTAAAATCTTCTCATGCTTACGTACATATGGGATTAGCGTGAGTATCAAAATCAAAATGACCACAAAAGAGACACTGATAATTAATGAAAACCTCCAAGACACCCAAAACAAATAGAGCATGCATCCTATCATTTTGGTTATTGCGGTAAAAAACTCTGGTGTTTGCTTCACAAATCGTCCGATCACATTCACTTCTTCTGTCAGAATGGGTACAATGTCTCCTCCTTTACGCTCCACCTCCTCAAAGTTAGACCTGAGCACTTTGGATGATATCGTCATTCGAAAGTTATGGATAATTTCTTCAGACAATGTCGATAAAAAATAAATACTCCCGATAGCGGCAACTGTTGAGATCAACAATAACATTAAGATGTTCATTACCATTCCTTGATTCAGCTCCAACACCCCAGTGGTTGCTTCATGTAAATATTTCGCAAAAAAAGTATAGGTGATGCCTGAAATAACACTCAATAATGTTGAACTCAAAAATTTCGACCAGGAAGTCTGAAAAATCAGTTGAATAATTCTCATGGATAGGGTTTGTCAGTAGAAAATCAAATATAATTGACTTATCTTAGATAAGAATGTTCTGCATATATCTTAATTAAGCAGTTGCTTGTTATCAACAAGTGTCATTTTAAATTAATGATGAAATTATTCACCTTACCCATAAAAACGTATATCTTTGATGCTTGTTAATTACTCATATACGTGACCCACTACTGAATAATGAGGAAATTCATTGTCACTATTTCTTTCATGTTTATTTCTGCTCTTGTTCTCTATTTTACTTATGTTTATATTGAGCCTCAAGATGAAATAGAGAAAACACCAGAGCAATCTCTAACAAGTGTTGAAGTAAACCAGACAATAGCCAAAAATCAAACCTGCACCGCCAAAAGGCATTATTTTGGCAGGGTTCAGCATAGCCAATCTATTACCATTGCAAGCGAAGCGCAAGGACAACTTCGTGTAAATACCCCTTTTCTAGTTGGTAAACGTGTTAAACGTGGGCAAATCATTGCTACGGTTCAAAGTCCTGATTTAGTTCAGGAATACCAATACCGCGCAAAGCTAAGTCAGTTCCAAGCGTTATTGCAAACCATTACGCCTGTTGTAGAAACAGACTACCCTGAGGCTGAAGCTGCATGGGCAACGTTTGTTTTAGAGACGAACAAAGACACCTTACCTGACATGCCCTTGTTCAATAATCAACGGTTTTCGACGTACTTATCCACCAAAAATGTCAATTCATTACTTTTTGAATTAAAGTCTTTTCAAAGCAGGATTGCCAAGACACAGGTTACATCGCCAATTGATGGAACCATCGCTAGAGTGTACAGAACAGGAGGTTCTTCTATAAACCCACGAGAGCCCATTTTGGAGCTACAAGGCACTGGATTTTCTGAAATTAAGGTTCCGATTAAAAAGTCAGACATCCCATACCTCACTAGGAAGGATTACACATTTAAAGCGAGTGATATTTCTTATACCGCAACCTTTAATCGAGTGGCTCAATCCTTCAACCCAGACAACTTTATGATTAACTGCTTTTTTACACTGAAACCGAATCAGCAGGCAATTAATCATGAAGTAGTAGATTTTCATCTGCAGATTCCCATTTGCGAAAACTGCCTCCAAGTGTCAAGAGCTGCTTTATATGCTGAAAATCGGATATACGTTGTCAAAAACAATACGCTAACTCCTCATGAAGTTGATGTCATTTCGCTAAACCCTGAATATGCGTATATTAAAGGAATAGAAGACGGAACTTTGTTTGTGAATGAATACATCAATACAAAATACGAAGGTTATCAAGTAGCAAGGCAATGAGAAGCATTATTCATTTTTTTGCCAAAAACGCCCTTTGGACAAACGCATTGATCCTGATGGTCTGCATTTTAGGCATCATGGCAATCATGGAGATTCGGCTTTCTTTCTTTCCAGAAGTTGAGAGCAATATCATTGTTGTTAATGTAGTGACCCCTGATGGCTCTTCGGCTGTAGAAAACCAATCTAACATCGCGGTTAGTGTGGATGAAAAGCTTGCTAATACTGATGGAATAGACGAGTTTACCACTACCGTAGATAGAGACAAATGCGTTTCTATTATTAAAGTAGAAAATGTTAAAGCTATTGATCACACGTTAGAACAGATTAGAGACAAAATCAATCAGATCACGACCTTTCCTCCTGACGCCATTATTTCTATTCATAAACAGGCAAGGTATCAAATGGTATTGAGAATTGCCTTGCATGGAAATGCTTCCAAAAAAACACTGATGGAAGCTGGCATGAAAATACATGATGATCTTTCATCATCAGGTATTATTAGTAGTGTTGAAATGTATGGGCACCAATCAGAAGGCTTGCGGATAGAATTTGATTTACCCACTTTACTTAGACATCATCTAGACTTAGATCAAGTTGCTAACATCATTCGAAAGGAAAATCGTGATTTTACCTTAGGTGCAATCACGACAAAAGATGGTTTTTTCAATATCCAAAGTTGGAATAAGAGTAGTGACCCCGAAAAGATTAAGAAAATTATCATTATTAATGATGGTGAAAAAATCATTCGTTTGGGAGATCTTGCTAAAGTATCTTTCACGTTCCCTGAAAAAATTTCTAAGGCTTACCTCCACCAACAGCCCTGCTTGGTTTTTGACATCCGTAAAACCAATGGCGACAACCTCGATGCCATTGCCAAACTGATCCATGAATATACAAACGAATTCAACAGTAAGCGTCAAGCATTGCAGCTCTCCATTTTGGTAGACAAAGCCCTTGCAGTAAATTATGGCATCGACCAACTTGTAAGCAATGGAGTATCGGGCTTAATTCTAGTCATCATTATCTTAGGTTTGTTTTTAAATTTCAAACTGTCATTCTGGGTGTCTTTTGGTATTCCAATGTCTTTTTTAGGTCTCATGATTTTTGCCAATCTCTTTGGATACACCATTAATCAATTGTCTTTATTGGGGATGATTATTGTGATTGGAATTATTGTGGATGATGGGATTGTGATTGCCGAAAACATTTTTACCCACCATCAAAAAGGAAAAACAGGTTTACAAGCTGCCGTTGACGGAATCATGGAAGTTTTACCTTCTGTGACTAGTTCCATTTTAACTACCATTATCGCATTCATTGGCATTCTATACATTCAGGGAGAATTAGGGTCTTTACTGGCACAAATGGCAATGGTTGTGATTATTACGCTTATTGCATCCTTTGTGGAGGCAACTTTGGTGCTACCTGGTCACTTGGTTAATTTATCACACAAAAAACCACCAAAGTGGCGACAGGTAATCAATAATGGGCTCAACTTTGTTCAAGAAAAAGTTTATGTCAGATCGCTACATTTTTTACTAAAGTGGCGATGGGCCAGTTTAGCGGCACTCACTTTGGGCTTAGCAAGCCTTGGCTTGTTTATGGTTCGCACGAATCAAGTACATTTCAAACTGTTTCACAACATTGATCAAAGCGTCATAGAAATCAATATTGTTTTAAATCGGGAAAGTAATCGGGAGCAAGTCAAAAAAGTATCTTTATTAATAGACAATCGTCTTGATGACTTAAAGCAAAACCTCAAAAACTCCAAAGGGGAGCCTATTATTGCAGCCTCGGCTGCTCGATTAGGCTGGTGTCGTGTAGAAGAAGGAGAGCATACTGGTCAAATTTTAATCTCACTGATTGATGTTTCTAAAAGGAGAATTCATGATTATGAGGTCATGGAACGAATTCATGATGCCATTGGCAATATTCCTCAAGCTAAAATTGCTTCTGTGATTAAAGGTTTTCGTTTGTTTGGTAAACCCATAGGAATTCAGCTGGTGAGCCATAATGAACCAGCGCTATATGCTTGTGAAAAAGAACTCATGGATAGCTTATACACTTACAGCGCCTTAACCAATGTTACGAGCGATAAAGTGTTTAATTCCCATGAAATTAATTTAGAACTCTTAGATAAAGCCTATTTATTAGGCATAAACAAACATGAAATTGCCCGACAGGTCAAAAACTATGTTCATGGTATTTGGGTTCAAGATATTTACCAAAGCAAACACAAGCACGAGATTTCTATTCATGTCAATAAACAGAATCGAGACAACTACAACGATCTCCTTGAACTCAAAATCAGAACACCCAAAGGAGAATATGTATCACTCTCAGAGCTTGCTGAGTTTACAACATCTCATACTCCCGAAATCATTCGGCATTACAATGGAGTACGGGCCATAAAATTACAAGCTGACCAAAAACGACAGGATGTTTCTATCAAACACATTAAGGATGACATCTACCAAAAGATTATTCCTGCTCTCAAAGAAAAATACCCTGAGGTAAGTTTTGTAAAAGCTGGAGAATCAAAAGAAAGTGAACGATTCAAATCATCTACAACAAAAGTACTCATCATCATGATTCCGATTATCTTGGCAACGATGATGTTTTCACTGAATAGTGTTACACAACCTTTTCTGATTATTTTGATATTCCCAATAGGCTCCTTAGGCATTTTATTTGGTCATTGGATAGAGTCTACAGACATTACAGCGATGAGTGCTACAGGAATGGTGAGCATATTAGGCATTGTCATTAATGATGCTATCGTATTTTCTGATAAATTCAATCAATTCATCAAGGAAGATCATAGTCTGATGCGATCTATCATTGGAGCTGGACAATCAAGGTTTAGGGCAATTATTTTAACCTCCTTGACGACCATTGCAGGTCTATATCCATTAGTATTGGAACAGGGCATTCAAGCAGAATTTATTAAGCCGATGGCCATTGCCATTGTTTATGGAACGCTACTAAGCACCATTATTATTTTGTTGTTTTATCCTGTCATCCTCCTAATAGCCAATGATATTAGAAGAGTTATTGTATTTTCAAAACGCCTACTTCTTCGAAAAATCGACCTCTTATTGCATGGAAAATCAGATAAGGAGGTAAAGTATCCATCAGAAATTGAAGTAGAACCAGCATATCGAAGAAAATGAAATATTTAGTGGTTATTCTCTTGTGTTTGGCTATTAGTTATACTCATGCCCAACCAACAGCACTCAGTCTAAATGATGCAATACAGATTGCACTTGAAAATAATTTCGACATCCGTCTTTCGGCAATAGACCAAACCATTGCTGAACATCAAAATACCAGAGGAAATGCAGGCTTTCTACCGACCATCAGCATTCAAAATCAATTGTTAGGTCAGTATAGCAACACCATTAACCCATTGGATTTTGCAGCAGGTGAATTAAATACACTCACAGATGATTTGACGCTAAAAGCGAATTGGACACTGTTTGGAGGCTTTAGGGCTGTCGCTACTAAAAAGTTGTTAGACCATACCGTTGGTAGTTCTAAACTTCAAGCAAAAATGATTGTGGAAGGCACTGTACAATCCGTTTTGTTAACCTATTATCAAGCCCAGTTACAAAAAAATCAAATTGATATTCTTGTCAATCAGTTGGATTATTCCAAAAATAAAAAAGGATTAGCTGAAAAACAGTTTAAACAAGGAGTTATTGACAATTTTGAGTATCAATCCATTACGCATAACTATTGGGCCGATAGCGCCTCTCTGCTACAATCAAAATTGAGTCATCAACAATTAATTGCGGATCTAAAACAAATTTGTGTCATTGCAGACTCCAGCAACATTACACTATCGGACTCATTACCCAACAACTTTAAAAACTATGACTTTAGTGAGTTGGCTCAACAGATTCAAAGTAATAATGCTAGGCTGCAATTAGAAAATACGTATCTACACATTAAATCGGCACAAATAGAACAAAGTAAATCGTATCGATACCCCACTTTATTAGCTACTGCCCAAACCAATCACCTCAGAGGGGCTATTGATCACAGTGTATTTGGCACAGCAAATGCCAATGAAACCAATGTGTACATTGGACTGACCCTCAACTTTGACTTATGGAGAGGAGGACAGATTCAGAATCAAATACAAACCTCAAAACTAAATTTTGAGCAGCAACAAGTTCGGGTTGAACACGTTCGATTTGACCTTTTCAACAAATTGCGCAAGACATTAACTACTTACAATCAGCTCATTCAAACCTTACACGTAAAACAACAAAGGTTACAAGCTTCTGCAACCCTTATGGAAATTGCCCAAAAGCGTTACGATCGTGGAATTATAGATAGTAGAAACTGGCAAGAAATAAAATTGGGCTATTTGCAAGATCAAGCCGATTGTTTATTCATTACTTATCAAATTATCCAACAAGAATCCGAACTCATCCGCATAAGTGGGGGCATACTTACAGACAACTCTTCATTTCGGTAGGAGTACTTAGAGACTGTTTGAATTTTTTCTTTCGGCTAAAGCTGACCGATTTTCACCCATATTGCGTTGCTTTCTCTTTGAATAGATTACCATTATTCGCATTGAAAGTGCCTTATCTGGATGCAAATCAATTCAGTTTTACCGCTAAACAAAAAGTTCAAACAGCCTCTTACTTCTTATAGAGCTTTGCATTCTCAAATACATTTTTAGCCTGCTTACTCTTATACGCCATCTTTAACAGTAGTTTATTGAACCAATTGATCCATATAGGAAGTTTACGTTCTACATCAATCCAAAGCACCACTCTAATTTCATCGCTTTCATTGGAAGCATCATGTATGTAATTGTCATTAAAAATAATTCCTTCCCCATTCTTCCAAAAATACTTTTCCCCCTTTGTTACCGTACTCCTATCAAACGCATCGTTATCATGTATATCGTCATGCACACGCAACCAACATTTTTTTTCACGATTATTATCAGGAATGATCACTCCCAAATGATAGCGCATAAAGCCATAGTAATACCCTCGATGCGATTTAATGTATTGATTTGGGTATAAAATGGAGAAGAAGGCTTGTTTTATATTGGGAATACGTTTTAATATTTTCGCTGTTTCTGGGCACAGCATACAGTTTTCTTCAACGAACTCTCCTGCTTTAAACATAAAGCTTTTCCACTGAATGCTATGTATTCCGCCTACAGTTCTAGTTCCAGCCATGCCTTGCACATCATGAAGCTGCTCTTTAATGCCTAACAACGCTTCACATTCCTCTCTAACAATACTATGATTTTGCTCTAATTCCTTAAAGTAAGGATATTCTTCTTCATAATTTCTTAAAAAGGCAGGTGTTCGTTTTAGCAAACCCAAACGTTCAAAACCTCGGTAAATACCATTAATCGCATCTAAAGGATTCATAGAAAGTTTTTAATAAAAGTTCAATACAAAGAATGCCTAAAATACAGGCTTATTATCAAAAAAAGAGGGTAGTAAATAATATTTAGCAGTTAAACTCCACCAGATCACAAAAAATAATAATTTTACCGTTCTCTGAAAGCGGAAAAGAAGGTAAAACGCAGTTACTTACTTCAATGACAAAGTATTGAAAGGAGGAGCTTTTATTAATTTAGAAGATGCGTAAACACTTAGTTAACTGGAATGTTTTGAGTATATTGACGGCTACTATAGTAGTGTTTATCACGCATGGTTTATGATGCAAAAATGTCACCTCTTTTTCCGTCTCTTGAATCATTAAAAAGTTTAAAGCCATAAAGGTCTGTACTTTTTGATGATTCAACAACCGAAAAAATCACTAGATTTTTTCGATAACAAACCATGTGCGATAAACACGATTACATTACCAAGTTTTTTTCCTTTTTTCGAACACTATTGACCATCTCAATCAGCTGACTTAACCCATTTCTATCCTGATCTTTAAATTTTAATACTAAATCAGTATTCAGCTGTTCGCCATTGCTGGGCGCTACGATCGTTTCCACACCTTTTATATAGTTTCTGATTTCATCGAGCATGGGCTTTTGTCGCCCTTTTTGGTCATCGGGAATGGCATCGATTAAACCATCGGTATTGAGGTAAAAAGAAATGGGGTTTTGAGTGGCTAAATCGTAAACGGGGCCACTATTTGAAAAGCTATTGGAGAAAATTTCAGGATTACTCGTCGCTAATAACAAATTATCTTTTAAGATGAGGTAGATGTTTCGATCACCTGTAAAGAACGGATTGATTTTATATAAACCATCTTCTTTTGTTAAAAAATTGGATTGCGCTAACAGTTTATTCATCTCATCAGGAGCGGTGGTCATAGCGGCCAAAAATGAAGGTTCTGGTACTTTTTCTATTTTGATGATTTCCTGCATGTTAAAGTTTTCATCCATCTCAAAAGACTTAGACTCTTTCTCAATAATTTGAACTCCAGTAAGTGCTAACAGGAGGTTGCCTTCAAATAGATTAAAAAACTCATCTTCAGATAGTTGCATGCCAACTAAAAAGATACGAAGTCGGTTTTGCAAGCTTTCATCTTGAGCCACTAAAGCACGAATACTTTCTTTGTGATAGCGAAAGTTTAGAAAGCCCAATGATTCATCCATATTGAATAAATCAAAGATTTGCTTGAGTTGTACGTCTTGCGTAATTAATTTCAATTCATCTGCTTTTCCTTGTTTCGCAAATTGCACCGTTTGTACAGAAATTTCCCCATCATCAAAAGATAAAAAAGCATTGATATGCTCTACCCACTGCTCCTTCATGAAAAGTTCATTGCCTTTGAGGTTGCTTTGTTCCAATACGCCTTGAAGGTTAAGGTATATCCCAATATCTGCACCTTCTGCTAACACGTCAGCAAAGCGACTGTTGTTCTTCATCGAACGATCTGCTGGGCGATTAAAAATATTAGTTAATTCTTCTAGGCCGCTAGTCTGATCATGGGGTGGTGTTGCTACAATTGCCAAAGTATGTTTATCCCAACCAAAGGTAATTCCTTCTAGTTCTTTTACACGATAACGGAATCCTTTGCCTTGCTGCGTAGGTGCTTTCACATCGTTTGGCGGATCATTTTCTAAAAACTCCTCAAAAGCAGCTTTATCCGATAAGGCGAGCAAAGCAACAATTTGTTGGGGTTCATTATTTGTAAACTCTTCTCCTACATAAAAGTACGCATCCTGTTGAATGTCTATTCCTAATGCTGTAGGGTCGGAAAGCGCCTCACCCCATTTCTTTTTATCAGATTTAGGGGCTGTTTCATCCCCGCTCGAATTACTTCCTGGATTACTCTCGCCCATTAAATCTCGAAAGTTGTTGAGGGTAATTTGATCCATAAGTAATTTGAAGCCCAATTTGGTGGTATTGACCACAACAACGCCAGAAGCTTCTTTAGGAACTTTGGTTTCCAAGCCTTGCTTATTGGTACAGGATGAAAACAACACCAAGGCAGCTAACATACTACCAACGCATTTCATAGCCTTTGTCACAATAGGATAAGTCATAACTTATGAGTTTGATTAAAATAGATGTGTAAGTTTAGTAGAAATTGATGAATTAACTTAAGTACACCATGGATTAATATACAAATTACGACTTGAAAAGAACCGCCCTACCAACAAAAAACGCTCACAAGTTCCCAAACCTGTGAGCGTTTTTTGTTGGTAGGGCGATAAGTACTTAAGCCTGAACTCCCACTAACTGATTAATATGCTGTGTTAATCTAGCTTTCAAATCCTCACTGCCTTTAATGAGCGGCAAGCGAACGTGTGCTTCACAAACACCCAAAATTTCCAAAGCCAGCTTTACACCACTCGGATTCCCCTCAGCAAAAAGCAATTGGTTAATTTCCAATAAAGGCATCATTAACTCCTGTGCCTTCTGGTAATCTCCATCCAATGCCGCATGTACATAAGCACAAAATTGTTCAGGAAAAGCATTGGCAATGACTGAAATAACACCTGATCCACCAATGGAAATCATGGGAACACTCAGCAAATCATCTCCCGAAAGTAAGAGGAAATCTGCGGGTTTGTCTTTAACAATCGCTTGGCATTGCACCAAGTCGCCAGCCGCTTCTTTTACAGCAATCACATTCGGGTGACTCGCTAAGCGCAACGAAGTGCTTGCCAACATATTTGAAGAAGTTCTTGGCGGTACATTGTACAAAATAACTGGTACAGGACATGCATCAGCAATGGCTTTGTAATGCTGATAAATTCCTTCTTGGGATGGTTTGTTGTAAGCAGGAGAAACAGAAAGAATCGCATCAATCCCTTCAAAATCTGTTTCTTTGATGGTTTCCAATACGTTTTGCGTATTGTTTCCACCAATGCCAAACACGATTTTATTGTGGTAAGGGTTGTGAGCTATGATAAATTGTAGGACCTTCTGTTTTTCTTTCTTGGAGAGGGTAGGCGATTCGGCAGTAGTGCCATTTACGACAAAGTAATCGAGATGCGGGCCAGTGTGTTTCAAGAGGTTTTCAAGCCCTTGAAAGTCCACATTACCTTCAGCATCGAATGGGGTAACCAAAGCAGCCCCAACTCCACGAAATTGACTAGAAATGTCCATAATTATTAGTTAAAAATAAGAAAAGTGATGTCTCAACCTTGACATAAGCAGGCAAATATGGTGATTGCCTCCTTATCTTTTGGAGGAACCTTAAGAATTCACATAAGGTTCAAATGAGACTGCAAAATTCTGAACTTTTGGGGGAATTGACAAGGGTGTAATACAAAACGATGAGTAGATGAACTAAGTTTTATGTTTGGATGAAACATGTAAACGTTTGTTTTTCATTCTTTTTAGCGCAAATTGCTTCTCGGCTAGCATAAACTTATATTAGCAAACGTCAAAGAAAAAATACATAATATGACCTCTACTACAAATTCTGCTTCAGTCATCATCGAGGATGATCGTACTGGTTTAGACCCAGAAACGCTAAAACGAGCTTTTTTGGATAATCTCTACTACATTCAAGGAAAGTTTCCAGCGAGGGCAACAAAGATAGATATCTACAAGGCTTTGGCTTTTACAGTACGCGATCGGTGTATTCAGCGATGGCTTACTTCCAATAAAGCTTATAAAGATGCTGATGCTAGAGTGGTACGTTACCTTTCTGCTGAGTTTTTGTTAGGCCCTCATTTGGGAAATAACCTCCTTAATTTAGGACTGTATGAGGTGATGGAGCAAGTGATGGGCGATTTTGGATTAGAGTTGAAGGAGGTATTAGACCAAGAAGAAGAACCTGGTTTAGGAAATGGTGGATTAGGCCGTTTGGCTGCGTGTTTCCTAGATTCGTTGGCTACACTGAATGTACCCGCAGTAGGATACGGCATTCGCTATGAATTTGGCATTTTTAATCAGGAACTCCACAACGGTTGGCAAGTAGAAATTACAGATCGTTGGCTCAAATATGGTAATCCTTGGGAAATTGCTCGTACGGAAGCAGCCGTACATGTGGCTTTTGGCGGTTATACAGAGCCTTATTATGATGAAAAAGGAAAGTATCATGTCAATTGGGTGCCCTATGACATGGTGTTGGCAGTGCCTTATGATACGCCTATCTTGGGTTATAATACCGATAATGCGGTGATCCTGAGACTGTGGAAATCTGAGGCAGCCGAATCATTCGATTTCCAAACGTTTAACCAAGGTAATTATTACGGAGCGGTAGACGATAAGGTAAAAGCAGAAAATATTACCAAAGTGCTGTATCCGAATGATGAGCAAATTAGTGGGAAAGAGTTGCGTTTGATGCAACAGTTTTTCTTTGTATCAGCGACATTGCAGGACACCATTCGTTATCATTTAGAGGTAAGAAAATATACCTTAGATACTTTCCATGAAAAAAATGTGATGCAATTGAATGATACCCACCCTGCAATTGGTGTAGCTGAGTTGATGCGCTTATTGGTAGATGTACATTTTATGGAGTGGGAAGATGCTTGGGCAGTTACCCAGAAAACCTTTGCTTACACCAACCATACCTTGCTACCTGAAGCGCTTGAAAAATGGCCAATGCCCATGATGCGTAGAATATTACCGCGCCATGTGGAAATCATTTTGGAAATCAATCATCACTTTTTAGATGAAGTGAGGCAACAGTTCCCCGATGATGTGGCAAAACTATCGCGCATGTCTATTATTGATGAGTCTGGCGATAAATACATTCGAATGGCTAACCTCGCTTCAGTAGGAAGTTTTGCCATCAATGGTGTGGCTGCATTACATACTCAACTTTTAACGAGTCATGTGCTGCACGATTTTTATGAAATGTGGCCAGAGAAATTCAGTAATAAAACCAATGGTGTTACGCCAAGAAGATGGTTAGGCTTGAGTAATCGCAGACTCACTCAGTTAATTACTGAACGAATCGGCAATGGATGGTTAAAAGATTTACGCCAACTGAAACAACTCGAGCCATTCATTGAAGATAAAAAGTTTATTAAGGCGTTTCAAGCTTGTAAACTTGCTGCTAAAGAGGAGTTAGCCACACACATTGAACGGAAACTAGGCATTGTTGTCAATCCAAACTCCATTTTTGATGTGATTGTAAAACGGATTCACGAATACAAAAGGCAGCATTTAGATATCTTATATGTGATCACCTTGTACAATCGGATCAAAGCAAATCCAGATTTAGATGTGGTTCCACGCACGTTTATATTTGGAGGGAAAGCAGCTCCTGGGTATCATACAGCCAAGCAAATCATTAAGTTGATCAATTCAGTGGCCGATATTGTGAATGATGATCCTGATATTAATGGCAAAATCAAAGTCGTTTTTGTACCGAACTTTGATGTGAAGCACAGTCAGAAAATTTATCCTGCTGCTGATGTGTCAGAACAAATTTCGATGGCAGGCAAGGAAGCTTCTGGAACAGGAAATATGAAGTTCGCGATGAATGGTGCGTTGACGATTGGAACGTTAGATGGGGCAAATATTGAAATTCGAGAAGAAGTAGGCGAAGAGAATTTCTTTACGTTTGGTCTGAATGCAGAAGAAGTTGTGCAGTTGAAAAATCAAGGCTATCGCCCTTATGATTATTATCAGGAAAATGAGGAGTTGAGAAAGTGCTTAGATATGATTTCTTCAGGGTATTTTTCAAGACAGGAGATCGGGCTATTCCGAGGTTTGGTAGATAAGCTCAAATACGACGATAACTACCTCTTGCTTGCCGATTACCAATCCTATGTAGCGGCTCAAGATCGTGTATCTGAAGCTTATAAAGATAAAGACAAATGGGCTAAGATGGCCTTACTCAATATAGCAAATGCAGGTAAATTTTCAAGTGATCGAACCATTAAGCAGTATTGTGATGAGATTTGGCAGATAAAACCTGTACACGTAACCTTACCTGATTATTTACCGCGTGAGCAAATCGACATTAAATTGAATTGGGATTAGTAAGCTACATTGCCCACCTAAAACTCCATATGGTTAAAAGCATATGGAGTTTTTTATTACTTTAGCCTTGCTGAATGTTAAACCCCAATGATTTGCCTAACCCATTAAATCACCATATCAAAAAAATATCGTGTGTCATAGGAGTGCTGAGTCTGTTCTTTGGCTATTCCATAACACTATTTGGGCAAGAAAATATTATCTATAAGCATTATACCGTAGATGATGGACTACCACATAACATCGGTTATGGTTTGTTACAAGACCGTAAAGGTTATTTGTGGATTGGTACGGATGATGGATTAGCCCGATTTGATGGTACAACCTGGAAGGTTTATGGCACAAAAGAGGGGTTGACCAGCCCTTATCCGATTGATATTGCCGAAATGCCTGACGAAACCCTTTGGCTGGGGATGTGGGCCGGAGCTATCAATCTGCTTACCCAAGATACCATTACTCCTTTACAGGCCACCAATGGAGTGAAAAAAATCAATGGATTAGGCATTTTAAACGATTCTGTAGTAGCTGCATGGAATTATGCCGATTTATACTTTTACACTAAGAAAAAAGAACAATGGTATTGTACGGAACGAAAGCGATTAGTTAGCTACCCAGATCAACCGAATCAACCTCGACTCGTTCATTGCGCCATCGAATGGAAAAAAAATCCGGGTAAGCCCTTAGAAACGGACTTCTTGATAACTAAAAATCAACAACTGCTGTTATTTGGTGGACTGCCTTGGCTGCTGATTTATGAAAACGATTCCACACAAACCCCAATTCTTCGAAAAGAGTTGGCAGGTGATGTCATATTTGGTGCATACGAAGCCAGTCCGCAGGAGTTTTGGCTTAGTGGGAAAGGTAAAATTACACACATCTATCCCAATAAAGTAAAGGAAACTTTTGAAGAAGGATTGCCGAATGAAACCATTTATTACTTAAATGTGGTTGCCAATAAATATGCCTATCTCATCACGGGGGATTCGCGATTTAGGGGACGAAAAGCCTATCGTTATGATTTAGAAACCAAAGAACTGGTTAATCTAACAAAGTTGCTCGGAATGAATACGGTACCCAGCCAAATGCTTCAAGATGATGAGCAAAACCTGTGGCTGACTACAGATGGAGATGGAGTATTCTGTTTTTATTTCCATCCATTCAAGCAATACTCCATAGCAAGTGGCTTATCATTTGCATTTGTTACGACTATAGAAGCCGATCAACGCAATCGGATTTGGGTTGGAACGAAAGATGGACTTTTTGCTTTCAAGAATGAGCGCTTTCAGGAATTTCAGATTGACATCGATTTGTCTTCTTCCAATCGCTTAACAAATATCACCGATTTATTATTTCCTTCAAATCGACCAAATGAAGCTTGGGTAGCAGGAAATGTACCAGTCATACACATGACGGATATTCAACAAAAGCATTGGGAAAAAGAATCCTTGATCGGAAATCAGTTATACCTCAATACAGATGGGAATCTGATTGGTGCTGTAGTAAAAGAGGGGGATTTGTATGCGCAACGCCCAATACCTACTTTAACCAACTATGGATACTTGGAGATGAAAATCGGACATTATTACCAACTCCAAGGTCAAATTTGCATAGGGAAACACTACGATTTTAAGGGGCGAAAATTGTTTTGGCTTTCTACACAAGATTCTCTTTATACCTTTGATGAGCATTTTCAAGCGCAGCTAATTAGGCAAAACTTATCAATCGAAAAGTTAAACGCCATATTGATTGATCGCCAGCAAAATATTTGGCTAGGAACCGATGGGGGCTTAATGCAATTGGCAAAAGAAAAGGATCAGTATACGTTGGTAAATACATTTACCCAACGAGATGGTTTAACCTCTTCAAAATGTAGGGCCTTAGCTTTAGACAAAAATGGCTTGTTATGGGTTGGTACCCCAAAAGGCT
>JBMYQA010000087.1:0-20789 GCA_049600855.1 Flammeovirgaceae bacterium
TACCTATACGAGTGTTGATCACGCATGGTTTGTTATAGGAAAAAGAGGTGACATTTTTGCATTATAAACCATGCATGATCAACACTACTACAAGAAAACGAAGTTTAGCCTTCAAAATTTTGTTTTTGCAATAATTCTTAGGAACAGTGAGCGAATAAATTTACATTTTATGCTTTCGCTGTTCTTTACTGCTTTTTGGTAAGATGAATTAAGGCTTGATTTTCCACTTGTAATACCTCCTGCTTAAATTGTGATAAAATGGCATAGGTTGCAACTAATGGCGTGTGGTTAAAGTTTAAAGTCGCAAAGTCTTTCTCCTTATTTTTCGGGTCATTCTTAAATGCAGGAATCTTACTGGCTGGCTTTGCTAATTGATCAAATTGTTTTCCCACAACCAATGTATTCACTCGCTTAATGTAATGATTCATTTTTTGTTCTAGTACATACGCTTGGCCATCTTGGTTCTCTCCTAAAGAAAATAACTCTTGACAAGTATAGTCTACCATGCTCTGTGGATTGTCCGCTTGCGCACAAGAAGCTTTGAGCTGGGCACGGTAACGATCGAGGTAAGTAAGTAACTGAGTGGTTTGCTTGCGAATTTCTTGAGCGGCTGCCAAGCTGACTGAATCGGTAGTAATTAATGCGGGAAGAGACGCATTTACTTTGACTAACGAATCAATCTGTTGGGTTAAATCTTGATCAATGCTTACGAATTTATCATAAACTCGTTCACTAATATTACAAGAAGTAATAAGGAGGAGTAGCAAGAATAGGAAGTGTTTTTTCATGATAAAATTAGGTGTTTACTATAGGAAGGGCGAAGTTAGTAAAATCGAAAGAATAGGATATGAAGCAGGGAAGTTATCTTAAATCCATTGATTACCAAAAGGATAAAAAAGAACCATCCTATCTCACTTTGATGAAATAGGATGGCTGTTTTCTTGTTTTCTTAAAGGGAAATAATTCCAAAAAGCCCATAACAGAATCATTCTTCAAACAAGATTAAAACAAATATAACGGATAGTTTTGATTTTTTTACTATCTAACTCGCAAATATTTTAAAATAAGAAGTAAAGCGTGTTAAGAGGGTTTCTTTACCATTCACCACAACTCATTTGCTTTTTAACAATCAGCATTGCAAGTTTGTCGGTTAACTAATTGAGGCGATTAGCTATTTCAACCAAAAAAACAATCATATGAAATATTCCAGAAATGGCATGAGTAAAATATTCTTGCTCATTATGTTCATGCTAATAGGAGCTTTTACCACTCAAGCACAAAAGCCGAAGAAAAAGAAAAAAGGCAAAGAGGAAGTGGCAACTACTCCCAAACCTCCCACCAAAAAACCTCCCAAGAAGAAAAAAGAGAAATTGATTAAAGATTTGGTGAAGAAATGTGAGGGGTTTGATGGATTGTTCAAAATTTACCAAGATACAACCTCAGGCGCTACCTTCATGCAAATCCATGAAGATCAATTTGATAAAGAATTTATCTATTTCCGATTTGTACAAGATGGGCCACTTGGCAGTGGCCGTACACGTGGCGATTACTTGGGCGAAAGCATCATCACCTTTCGCAAATTTTATGATCGCATTGAGCTTGTTAAGAAACCCACATGGTATTATTTCGATCCTGAAAATGCCCTTAGTCGTGCCGCTGATGCCAATAGGAGTGAAGCGATTCTGTTCAGTACAAAAATCGCAGCCCAAGATTCAGCCAAAGAAAATTACTTGATTAAATCGGATGGATTATTCTTATCTGAAAAGTTACAAATTGTCAATCAAACCTATCTGCGCAAAATCGGATATAAGCTAGGCCGTTTAAGTAAGGATAAAACAAAATACAGTTCGATAAAAAATTACCCTGAAAATACAGATATTAATGTCGAATATGTGTACGATAACGCCATGCCAAGAGGCAATGCGGGTCCTGGCGTAACGGATTCCCGCTATATCAGTGTGAAGCTGCAACACAGCTTTATTGCCGTACCCGAAAATGATTATAAACCGCGCTATGATGATCCACGAGTTGGCTTTTTTACTAATCAGGTGACCGATATGACCGCTACCAACTCAACGCCATACCGAGATATGATTAACCGTTGGCATTTGAAGAAAAAAGATCCAAATGCTGCACTTTCTGAACCCGTTGAGCCTATTGTTTGGTGGATTGAGAATACGACTCCTGAAGAGGTGCGAGAATCGGTTAAAAAAGGGGTGTTGGTTTGGAATAAAGCATTTGAACAAGCAGGGTTTAAAAATGCCATGCAGGTAAAAGTACAACCTGATGATGCCGATTGGGATGCGGGAGATATTCGCTACAATGTATTGCGTTGGACCGCTTCGCCATTTGGAGGTGGTGGTTATGGACCGAGTTTTACCAATCCTCGAACAGGTCAAATCTTAGGGGCAGATATCATGCTCGATTTTGCTACGATTAAGTCGAGCTATCGCGATGGAGCACTCTATTCAAGTGGAACAGAAAACCATATCGATGAATATTGGTCGTTGAAGGACATCGAGGAAACCTTCGAAGCAACCGAAGGGCTAGCACACCATCCGAAACAATGTAACATGGGCAGGCTGAAAAAGCAGGGACACCAATTTGCACGAAGCGTCTTGCGATTTGACAAAGCAGGTTCAGGAGAAGAAAAAGCATTATTAGATCAATTTATGGTTGAGCTCATCGCTCATGAAATTGGTCATACGCTTGGATTAATGCATAACATGCGGGCAAGTCAGCTTTATTCCACGGATGAGTTGAACGATAAGGAAAAGATGAAAGATCAGGCATTAATTGGTTCGGTAATGGATTACTCTGCGGTGAATGTGGCACGAAATAAGGCTGATCGTGGAGTTTATTATTCTACCGCAGTAGGTCCTTACGACAAGTGGGCAATAGCATATGGTTACACGCCAAACTTGGATGAAAAAGGACTGATTGCCATTGCAGAGAAATCGACTGATCCAAAGCTAACGTTTGGAAACGATGCTGATATTAATAGTGGTAGTAGAGGAATTGATCCGCATATTCAAACCTGGGATTTAGGGAATGATATTGTGAAGGCAACTACAGATCGTATGGCTGTTTCGATGGAATTGATGGGAAGCTTGAGAGAACAATATAAAAAAGAAGGGCAGTCGTATCAGGAATTCACCAATGCGTTTAGAAGTTTGTGGGTAGAATACTATTTGGCGGCTTTAGGAGCGTCTCGTTACGTAGGCGGCATACATATTGATCGAGGTTTCCAAGGGCAAAAAGGGGGCAAAAAGCCTTTCACGCCTGTTTCAGCGTCCTTACAAAAGGAAGTCATGGAGTTGTTGGCAAAGGAAGTTTTTGCACCTGATGCGTTCAATGTGCCTGATGAGTTGTGGAATTATTTGCAACGTCAACGCAGAGGTTACAATTTCTTTGGTACCACAGAAGATCCTAAAGTACATTATTACATTGGAACCATTCAGCGCGGTGTATTGAATCAAGTGTTGAATCCAGTGGTTTTGCATCGCGTCATCGATACAAAAGTGTATGGAAATGCTTATGAAGTAGACGAATTAATGACCGACTTAAACGATGCGATTTTTAAAGCGGATGCTTATAGTAATGTGAATACATATCGCCAAAACTTGCAATTGAGTTACACAAAAATGTTGATTAATATGATTGGTGGGAAGTTTAGTGGACGCTATCCAAACACCGCTAAATCGATGGCTTTATATAATTTGAAGCAGATTCGGAAAATTGCGACAAATGGCAGAGGAAATCGCGCTACACAAGCGCATAAAGCGCATTTAACGACTTTGATTGATAAAGCTTTGGATTAATTATTTGTACTTAGAAGAGATAGCTAACCATTAGCTATCTCTTTTTCCTTGTAAACCCAATGATATTGGGAATTTGCCACATCGCATTGTTGTCATCATCTTCATTAAATCCTGTTTCATAGCTGCCATAACTACGCAGTTCCATAGCACCTGTTTTTACATAAAGCGTAGATTCTGGCCCGCCTTCTAAATAGCAACAGCGTTTTAAATCGATGGGCAATTGCAATAGCATTTTTGCAAAATCGTGTACCCGATAAGGACTGCGGCAATGAATAAACAAGGCATTTCCTTTTCCATCTTCACCCATACAAGCGGTACTCCAAAACTTCTCTTGTTTGCTCCACTTGACGCGTTGATTGCAGTCAATCATCCGAATGTTCTGGATATAGCTGTGGTATTGATCTTTCCATTGTTCCCAATCTTCGCAGCCTAAGTCAATGATTTTAAATGCAGGAACGGTTTGATTTTTCGGGTTAAACGCAATGATGCATTTATCAGCATTGAGCTTTCCATTATTGAGGTGCGTATAGTTTTTCATATAGCCGACACTCCGCATATTGTAGGCAAACATGCTGGTATTAATTGCTCCTAACAACTGAAAGTCTTCGCAATATTGTTCAGCTGTTCGCATTTGTTCCTCTTGAAGCTCATGGATAGCGAGCAGTTTAAAGTCAAATTGACTGGGGTTGACGCGTACAATCCTGATTTTAGAATCGCCAATAGAACAGGTTATCGGCGCATCAACGGTGGCGACATCAAGTCCTTGTTCGAGCTTTTCCCATTGAAGTGGTTTGGCCGTGGTATTTTTCTGGAATGTAGGAAGTTGCGGTGCTGGAAAAGTATCCGCTTCAGTGATGTACGTCCAAGACGTATCCTGATCTAACTTTGCGGAATCAATACGATGAGTAGCTTGTTTGGATGGGTTAATACTGGTTCGCTGTTCATTTTCGGAAGGAGCAGCAGATTGACAACCCCAAAATAGCATACAACAAACAATGATGCCCAATTTGAAGTCAAAAGTTTGTTGTGGCTGGATCATGCATGGGAGTTTTGGGAAATATTAAAACAATTTCAATTGCCGCTCGGCACCACTCACTTCTTGTTCATGTTCCAGCAGCCAGCGCTTTCGCCACAATCCACCTGCATACCCCGTGAGCGAACCATCACTGCCAATTACACGATGGCAAGGGATGATAATAGCGATGGGGTTGTTGCCATTGGCGGCACCAACTGCGCGTACGGCATTACGATCGCCCAATTGTTGTGCAATTTGAAGGTAAGAAGTGGTTTTGCCAAAAGGAATTCCTTGTAATTGCTTCCAGACACTTTGTTGGAAAATGCTACCTTGTGGAGCTAAAGGAAGGTTATCAAAATAATTGCGTTTACCCGTTAAGTATTCTTCAAGTTGAATTTGGCAGTTTTGTAAGATCTTTGGAATGAATAAGCTTTGATCGCTTGGAGCCTCATCGTGAAATTGGACCGACTCAATGCTAGTTGCTGTTCCAATAATTTGAAGCCAGCCTAAGGGAGTTTGAAAGTGACAATAAGATTTTTCCTCATCCATCAGTAATGTTCTTTTACCAAAGCCGATTTACGTTTTTCAAATTCTTTTAATTTTAATTGTTTGAGTTCCTCTTCTTTTTCGTGAATCCAGCTTTGCTTATTATATCTACCTTTAGGATATCGATCTTCATACCAAACGTATTTTACGCCAAGCTTTTCGAATTCTTCTTCATAGAGTTCCTCAATCACCACAAAGTTGACGGCAATGTTTTTCTTCAGTCGTTGTAAAGTCGATGATTCTTCTACCATATAATGCTTTAGCTCCTGAACGTATACGCGCATCTCTTGATCGAGCCGTTGCTTCTCCGCTTCAATTTGATGATCCACATATTCGAGTTTTCCATCAAGATGTTCTTTAGGATCATCCCATTTTACCTCATCTCTTTCTGCTTTGTGTTCCAATTCAAAAATAGTTAATAATTCTTCCCGCCAACTTTTTAGGTCAGAAAGTTCGTCACTATTCATGCAAATCCAAGGTTTTCCAAAGTACTGTGCCCACAGTACGGAATCTACTGGACTTTTCTGCAACTGTTGCCAAACGTTTGGCTTCCCTAAGGGGTCATCAGTAGCGTATGCTGAAATACTAATGGTAAGTGTAACTAAAAGTATAATCGCTAATACGCAGGTTTTGTGTAATGGTTCTGACATGTCCAATGTATTTATACACAAGTAAAGGATACAAAGAGTTGGTGGTTTTTATCCGTAGAAAATTGCTCAATATACCTATAATTTACTGCTTTTTTCAAAAGTTAGCAAGTGTTTTTCGGCAAGCGAACAATCAACAGCTAAAGGAAGTAAATATATCTGTGTATTTCTCATCTTTTTTAGGAGAAAGACCTCATGGATACCTAATATATCTAAATAAAAAATTGAATAAGGTGGGTGAGGGTGTTTAATGTGTTGATTTTCAGTGTTATATATTTCTGTGCTACTAAAATGAAATGTTAATTGCATGTGTAAAATTCTTAGACTGAATAGCACTATAAGTATGTTAAATCACCTTTTGCAAATAGGTTTTATTTTAAAATGAGTATGAATATTACTTTAAACGAATCTTGTATGGAGTGCGGAAAACCTCGATAATAAGGCTGCACTGTGATTTTAATGGAATTGCTTTGTATTGATATGAATAAAACCTAGTTTTGCACGACCTCTGAAAAAGGGGTGTAAAATGAATAATATTTTTGGCATAAGGTAAACATTACGCAACCTTAATAATTTATAGTGTACATGGCTAACATCGGAAAAGTTACACAGGTAATCGGACCAGTAGTTGACGTGAGCTTTGAGGAAGAAGGGTCAAAGTTGCCCAATATTTTGGATGCATTGGAGGTTTTCAAAAATGATGGTACAAAAGTAGTACTAGAAGTGCAGCAGCACTTAGGTGAGAACCGAGTAAGAACCATTGCAATGGACGGAACAGAAGGATTGCAAAGAGGCATGAATGTGACAGATACTGGAGACACGATTGCAATGCCTGTAGGTGATGATATCCGTGGACGATTATTTAATGTGGTAGGAGAAGCAATTGATGGCTTACCACAACCTAAAGGTGATAAAAAGCTTCCGATTCACCGTTCAGCTCCTAAGTTTGAGGAACTTTCTACAACTACCGATGTACTTTACACAGGTATTAAAGTAATCGACTTGCTTGCTCCTTATGTAAAAGGTGGAAAAATTGGTTTATTCGGTGGTGCTGGTGTAGGTAAAACCGTATTGATCATGGAGCTGGTAAACAATATTGCAAAGGCTTATTCTGGTCTTTCGGTGTTTGCTGGTGTAGGTGAGCGTACGCGTGAAGGAAATGACTTACTTCGTGAATTCTTGGAGTCTGACATCATCAAGTATGGTAAAGATTTCTTGCACTCCATGGAAAATGATGGTTGGGACTTGGCTTCTGTAGATATGGATGTGATGGTGGAGTCTCAAGCAACATTAGTATTTGGTCAAATGAATGAACCTCCTGGTGCACGTGCTCGTGTGGCATTATCAGGATTAACCGTTGCCGAGTACTTCCGCGATGGGGAGGGTGAAGGCCAAGGTCGTGATATCCTTTTCTTTATTGATAATATCTTCCGTTTCACCCAAGCTGGTTCTGAGGTATCTGCACTTTTAGGCCGTATGCCTGCTGCGGTGGGTTACCAACCAACATTGGCTACTGAAATGGGTGCCATGCAAGAGCGTATCACTTCAACAAAGCGTGGTTCAATTACTTCTGTACAGGCGGTTTACGTACCTGCGGATGACTTGACTGACCCCGCTCCTGCAACAACCTTTGCTCACTTAGATGCAACCACTGTACTCTCTCGTAAGATTGCCTCTTTGGGTATCTATCCTGCGGTAGACCCGCTCGATTCCACTTCTCGTATCATGAACGCCGAAGTATTGGGTGATGAGCACTATGGTACTGCACGTAAAGTTCAAGAAACGTTACAGCGTTACAATGAATTGCAAGATATCATCGCCATTCTTGGTATGGATGAATTGAGTGAAGAAGATAAATTAATCGTAACGCGTGCGCGTAGGGTGCAACGTTTCTTATCGCAGCCTTTCCACGTAGCGGAGCAGTTTACCAACATCCCTGGTGTATTCGTAGACATCAAAGAAACCATTAAAGGTTTCAATGAAATCATGGATGGTAAGCACGATCACTTGCCTGAAGCAGCTTTTAACTTGGTAGGTTCTATCGAAGAAGCTGTAGCTAAAGGAGAGAAGTTGATCGCTGAGGCGAAAAAATAATTAAGTTATTAGAATGTGGTTAAGTAGATTGGAGTAATCCAATGATACTTACCACATTTTTTTATAAATCATTAAATTTCCATCAACATGCATTTGGAAATCATTACTCCAGACGTTAAAGCATTTGAAGGTGAGGTTTCAGCAGTGAAAGTTCCGGGAACAGATGGAACATTCGAAATGCTAGACAAGCACGCCAACATCATCAGTACGCTGATTAATGGTGAAGTTCGTGTAAAAACAGCCAGCAACGAAACCAAAACATTCGACATCGAAGGTGGTGTTGTTGAAATGCTTGACAACAAAGTGGTCATTTTAGCAGAAGCGATCAAAGCTGGATTGGCAGAGAGTTAATCGAATCACTTCCACTTCAAAGAGATGAAGGCTTCCTGAGAAGGAGGTCTTTTTTTGTTTATCCTATTGTAAACTATTAGATTAACATAAATGAAACACTGAATAAAGGAAATAGGATATTGTATATATGGCTAAAAGATCATTTTTAACAAGAATAAAAGAAGAACAAGAAAATATATTTATTGGAAGAGCGAGTTATATAGAAAGTTTTACTAGAAACTTTGAATCCAATTGGCCTATTGGAGTTTTCAATATCTATGGACAGGGAGGAGTAGGGAAGACCTTCTTGAGCAAGAAGTTTATGTCGATAGCCCAAGAAAAGCGGCACCTTACAATTTACACAGAGGATAGTGTGAAAGACATATTGACATGGTTCCATCAAGTTTCAGAACAATTAAAACTCCAAAGAATCACCTTATCAAATTTTGATAAACAATATAAAACCTACCAACAGCAGCTCAAAAAGCTTGAAGCAGATCCAGAAAAGCCAAAGAGTATGCTAAAAGGATTAGTCAAGTTTGCTTCACGAGGGTTGATTAAAGAAGGGAAAAAACTTCCAGGAACAGAGCTGTTGGGTGAATTTGTAAATATAGATGAAGAGGCTGCATCAAGTGCTTTAAGCGATTGGGCTGATTTTGCGTATAAGAAATTAAAAAATAAGGATGAAGTAGAGTTGGTGATTCATCCTGTTAAAGTGCTCAGTGCATTATTTTGGGAAGATATCTATGATCAGATTGATGATCAATACCTCTGTTTCTTTATGGATACCTTCGAAGAAACTGATCATTATTTAGAGAAGTGGTTATTGGATGTGTTTGATGGAAAGTACGGGAATAAAATTCCTGAGAAATCCATTTTTATCATCGCAGGGAGAGACGAGTTACCACTTGATCGTTGGTCAAAGTTTGGAAATCTTTTACAGCGACTAGCATTAGATGTTTTTGATGAAGAAGAAACAGAACAGTTTTTTCTAGTAAAAGGAGTAACAGAAGAGGCTGTTCGTCAAGATATCATAAGACTATCGAATAACCTTCCAATCTTATTAGCCTTATTAGCTGAAACGGCTAAAATTGACTCGGGTAATCCTATTCAAGATAAAAGCGACACGGCAGTTGAGCGATTTTTGAAAGGCATCAAAGATGATGCGAGAAGGGAAGTTGCTTTAAGTTTAGCCATTCCAAGAACCTTTAATCAGGACACCATCGAATTATTTATTTCAGAAGCGCAAGATGGCGCAAGTTTGTTTGATTGGTTAGTACAACAACCATTTGTACAGAAAAAAGGGAATGCATGGGTGTATCATCAAGTGGTTAGGGAACAGACCTTGAGGTATTTATATCATCGTTCGAGAGCGAAGTGGGAAAAGCTTCACGATTGTATTTATCAGTCATATCTACGAAAAAGGCAAGAGTTAGAAAAAGTATCGGTTTTAGGAAAAACGTGGGTTGAATTAAAGTGGGAAGAGTTTTATCACCTGCTTTGTATGAAACCAGAAAATAATTTAGCATTGGTCATTGCTCAACTATTTTCAATTATCATAAAAGGAGTAGTAGACGATATAGAAGAGGAAAACTTAGAGTTTTCTGAGTTAGCAGATGTGTTTTCTCAGGTAGGAGATATCACCGAGTATGTAGGTCTGAGGGAGTGGGTGGAACTGATAGAACAGCTGAGTATTGATAATGAGGATGAGGGGATATCATTGCAAAGGTTTTTATTAAAGATTCATGAATTCAATTGCATTGATGACCATTCCAATAAAGCATTTTTACTAACCTTAATAGGAGTAACATTTGCGCATCAAGAAAACTATGAGCTTGCTTTAAAATATAGTTCACAAGGGATGGCGCTAATTCAGAATGACTACTTTGTCATATTTATGGTTGGTCATATTTACTCTAAAATGGGCGAATCGGAGCATGCGACTGACTATTTTAATAAAGCCATATCATTGAGTAAAAATAACTATCGATTGCATGAGTGGGTTGGGTATGATTATTATAAACGAGCAAAGTATGATTTAGCGATTAAGCACTACCAAAAAGCGTTAGCAATTAAACCAGACTACTATATGGTTTATGATAGTATGGGGGATGTATATTATAAACAAGAACAGTATGATTTAGCGATTGAGTATTATCAAAAAGCCTTGGGTGTTAAACCCAATTATCATATTGCTTTGGATAGCATTGCAGATGTATATTATGAACAAGAACAGTATGATTTGGCAATTGAATATTACCAAAAAGTATTAGAAATAAAACCAGATAATCATATTACCTTCAATAGTATTGGAAATACATATTATGCTCAAGAACAGTATGATTTGGCGATTGAACATTATCAAAAGGCTGTGAAAATTAAGCCTGATTACCATTTCGCCTTGAATAATATTGGCAACACATATTCTAAACAAAAACGGCATGATTTAGCAATTGAATATTACCAAAAAGTATTAGAAATAAAACCAGGTAATCATATTACCTTCAATAGTATTGGAAATTCATATTATGCTCAAGAACAGTATGATTTGGCAATTGAACATTATCAGAAGGCAATGGAAATGAAACCTGATTACCATATTGCGCTAAATAATATGGGATATCTATACTATGTACAAAAAAAGTATGACCTAGCAATTGAATATTACCAAAAAGCCTTAGACCTTAAACCAAGTAATTATATCGCTTTAAATAGTATTGGTAATACATATTCTAATCAAGAACAGTATGGTTTGGCGATTGAATATTATCAAAAAGCCTTAGACGTTAAATCTGATTATCACATTGCTTTAGATAATATTGCAGATGTATATTATGAACAAGAGCAGTATGATTTAGCAATTGAGTATTACCAAAAAGCCTTAGACCTTAAACCTGATTATCATATCGCTTTAAATAGTATCGGAAATACATATTCTAAACAAGAACGGTATGATTTAGCGATTGAATATTATCAAAAGGCCCTAGATGTTAAATCTGATGATCACATCGCTTTGGATAATATTGCAGATGTGTACGCTAATCAAGAACAGTATGATTTAGCAATTGAGTATTACCAAAAAGTCTTAGACCTTAAACCTGATTACCACTTCGCTTTGGATAGCATTGCAGATTTGTACTATAAACAAGGGCAGTATGATTTAGCAATTGAGCATTATCAAAAATCTGTGGAAATTAAGCCAGATCACCAAGTTGCATTAAGCAATATAGGCTATCTATATCATCAGCAAAAAAAATATGATTTGGCGATTGTGTATTATCAAAAGGCAGTAAACATTAAATCAGGTTATTACACTGCTATAAAAAATATAGGTGATGTATATTATGAACAAGAGCAATATGATTTAGCCATTGAATATTATCAAAAGGCAGTAAACGTTAAACCAGATTATTACACTGCTATAGAAAATATAGGTGATGCTTATGTAGAGCAAAAGAAGTATGACTTAGCCATTGAGTATTATCACAAAGCTGTGGAGGTTCGACCGAATGATATAACGTGTTACATGAAAATAGGAGGGGCCTATTATCATCTCAAAAAGCATGACTTAGCCATTGCGTATTGTCAGAAGGTATTAGAACTTGAACCGCATAATTATGAGCATTATATCTTGATTGGCATACTTTATATGATAGCCGAGCATCCTGATCGGGCCAATGATTATTATAATCAGGCACTTCAATTAAAACCAGACGATAGCGAAGCGTATGAAGATTGGCTATTCAATGTAATGAAGTATGGGATGCTCTGCGATGCGAAAGCAATACTCGAACAAGCTTCTCAGTTAGCACGCACTCCCAAAATAGTCATGTACTTAGGACATTTTAAGTTGGTACATCAGGAGGAAAAAGAGGCTGTTGAACAGTACCGTGAGAGTTTACAGGGATTTACTTCAGCTGAAGAGTTTAAAGAGGAGTTTGAATCTCATATTGAATATTTAGAACGATATGGGCTAGATAAACAGTTTTTAAATTTGATCATCGAAAAAATCGTGAAAAAATGAACTTTTCCCTAGAAAAATAGCAGATCCCATAGGGGAAAACAAGGTGTTCACAGTCTCCATTATAGACGAAGTAATAGCTGCCGGTACTTCTTTATTCAAAACAGTCTTCACGGATTAAGTACTTACATATGGAGGAAATTGAATACCTAAAGCTATTATATCGACATTACGATAGCCAGATAGAGCTGGAAGAGTTGGAGCAGTTGAAGAAATGGCAAAATGCATCACAAGAATCTCAACGCATTGCTTACCTTTTTGATATGGCTTGGCAAGAAAGCCTGAACTTGCGATCAAGTGTGCCCATAGATTTAGACAATGAGTTTTTCCAATTAAAACGAAGAATTGAGGCGCAAACAGAACCAGTTATACCACATAAAAAATGGTACAAGACACCTGTAAATTGGTATGGCTTTGCAGCCAGTATACTGTTTTTGGTAGCCGTTGCCATTGTGATTAAACTCATTATCAATCTAAATACAAAACCCAACTGGGTTGAAGTGGTCACTGGAGAACAGTCTAAGCAAATTATGTTGGAAGATGGATCTGAGGTTTATCTCGAAGGTAATAGTGCTTTAAGTTATCCAACTAAATTCTCGGAAAACGAACGCTTGCTATATTTAACAGGCGAGGCCTCTTTTAAGGTGATTCATCAAGAACAACGGCCTTTTGTTGTGGAAGCCATTGATCGACATCGCCCACTTCGCAGGCATCATCAGGAAACTACGGTGAATGTGTTGGAAGGAAGTTGCCAGTTTAGAACCCAAAACACAGCAGATGCGCCTTGGATAAATCAGGGAGAAAAAGGAATATATGATTTTGAAAAAGGAGGCTTCACAGTAGTTAATATTCAAAAATCTTGTGTTAAATTTATTGATACTCCTCTTGCTCAAGTAATTGAACATTTAGAAGTTACTTATCAGATAGACATTGAACTTGACCGCCAAGTGCTTCGAACATGCTTATTAACCATGAGCGTTTGCCAAGATCATAAAAAAGAGGCATTACAGGTTATCTCGATTATTTTTGATTTAGAGGTGGTACAAAAAAGTAATAAAGTATTTCAACTTAAAGGTGGAAGTTGTAAATGAGAACGCTGTACCTAACCATGCTCTTTATTTTTTCTATACATGGGCTATTTGGACAAACGAACGTACTTGATAAGCAAATTGATTTTTCAGTTCAAGAAGGATTGGTGAGCGATGTTTTAGTAAAATTGGCTGAAAGTGCGCAAGTTTCGATTTCTTTTAGTGCAAGTTTTTTTAAGCAACAAGAGCAGAAGCTAACGCTAAGTTTCAAAAACACACGATTTGAAGAGGTTTTACAGGCAATCTTAGCAGGGACTTCAGTGTCTTACAAGGTGATCGGTGCTAAGGTGTTATTATTTAAAGTGAAACCTAAGTTTGCCATCATTAGTGGGTTTATCACAGATGAGGATACGGGAGAGCGGTTAATTGCTGCTACGATTTATTGTCCTCAGCTTCATCAAGGAGCATTAACGAATGAATATGGATTTTACAGTCTGAAATTACCGGTGGGAAAAACCGAACTCCAATTTCGCTACTTGGGAAGTAAGTCGAAGAGCATAAGCTATGAGCTGACGGAAGATGTGCAATTGAACATTGGACTTAAAACTACGGTGAGGCTAGAAGAGGTGGTAGTGAAGCCAGAATCTTCGGAGCTGTCTATGATTTTAAATAGTAAAAGTGAGGGGATACAGTTGTTAACTGAGTTTGTAGAGATGAGTCCAAATTTGGGCGGAGAATCGGATTTAGTACGTACATTGGAGCTGTTGCCCGGCATTCAATCGGGAATTGACGGTTTGGGTGGCTTACAAGTGAGAGGAAGCGAAAATGGGCATCACCTCATGATGCTAGACGGCGTACCGGTGTATATTCCATATCATTTGATGGGGTTATACTCGATTTACAATACGAGTGCCATTCAATCGGCTACGCTATTTAAAGGGATGCTGCCTGCTCGTTATGGTGGGCGATTGTCTTCTTTTTTGGATGTGCGTATGAGAGAAGGAAATCAATACAAATGGCAAACAGAGATTGGAAGTAATCTATTGACTAGTAAAATCTTAATTGAAGGCCCTTTAAAAAGAGCAAACGATAAAGAACAGTTTGCTTCTATCTTGTTCTCGGCACGATATGGTTATCCCAACCTGTTGTTTAAGCCTGTATTTAATGAAGCCTTTTTCGAAAGAAATAACCCATTGGATAATGAGTTTTATGATGTAAACCTGAAATTAAATGCGAATTTATCAAAGAAAGATCGAATCTATTTTAGTGTGTTTACAGGATCAGATAACTTTATAAGGCAAACCAATTTTGATGCTGACACAAAACCTGATGATGTTCCCAAGTCAAGAGGGGAATTGTCTTTTAATTGGGGAAATACGGTTTCTGCTTTACGTTGGAATCATGTATTTAATAAGCAGTTATTTGTAAATACAACACTTACCTATAGTAATTATCATTATCAATACACCAACCTTGAGTATTTCTTTGACGATCAAGGAAACTTTGTTGATTTCTATTTCATAAACAATAATTCCAATAACCAAGATGTTGGAATGAAAGTAGATATTGATTATCTGCCCAACCCTCAACATGCAATGCGCTTTGGTTTTGGATCATCAGCACGGCAATTCATTTCTCAAGTGTCTTTTGTGGATGACAATCATCCAGAAGTTCGAGAAGATGCGTTAGATGGCGTGTTTAATATCGAACAGCTCCGAAAGATTGTGAGTGCACCCGTATATAATGTGTTAGAAATGTATGCATACGTAGAAGATCAAGTATTATTAAGTAAGACGTGGCAGGTTGATTTAGGACTTCGGTATAGCGCCTTTTTTCACGATAAGGAGCGATTTGTTCGCTTAGAGCCCCGAATGATGATCAAGCATGACCTTAGTCCAAAGTTGCATGCTACTGCTACGTTGACACGTACGGTGCAGTATTTACATTTAATTCCAAACACTATTTTGCGATTACCCAATGATCTATGGGTACCCTCTACAGGTAACAATCTCCCTCAACTTGCTTGGCAAACCGAGTGGGGAATTACGTATCATCCTACGAAACAGCTCAGCTTCACATGTGATGTGTATTATAAGGCAATGAATAACCTATACACCTATCCTAACAACTTTAACTCGTTAGAAGAGCTGAACGAATTACAACCTGAAAGCTATTTACTCCAAGGAAATGGTCGGGCATATGGAGTTGAAACCCAGTTTAAATACGAAGGAAAGCAGGTAGGTGGGGTAATTTCTCATACATTGAGTAAATCTGATCGACAGTTTGATGGTTTGAATGATGGGCAACGATTTCCTTTCGATTTTGACCAACGGCATCAAGTGACCTGCTTTACTTATTGTAAAATTGGGAAAAACTGGAATATTGGGTGTAATTGGGTATTTAATACGGGAGGGCCCTTATTGCATCTTAATGGATTTGAACTGGGGGAAAGTTTGGTAAGGCTTACGCCTAGCAATGGACAAGGGGGTATTGATCGAGCTTCATCCTACCATCGTTTAGATGTAAATGCCACTTATCAATTTAAAATTGCCAAAACGCAGCATCAACTGGCTATTGGGATATACAATGTATACGATAGAAATAATTCCGGTTTTTTCGATATTATAGATGATCGTTTTGGAGAACCTAGCCCTCGTTTAATTTCGGTAATTCCATTTATGCCATCCATATCTTACAAATTAAATTTATAAATGAACTTTTTTTTGAAAAAATAAGAAAGGGAATAGGGGAGGTATGATCAAGTATTGTCTTGATTACGAAGAACGATAATAAGTTGAGGTGAGGATTGAAGGTGAGGCGATGTAAGCCACTGACTCCATTACTCATCATACAACCAACGAACACTTTAACAACAAATGTCATGGAAGAAATTCATTTAGTAGATAATCAACAGTCGGTAACGATTAGCTTTCCGCTGATTCATGCAGGACAAGTAGAAATTACATTGTACCCGATGAATATTGAGAAGTCAGTA
This sequence comes from Flammeovirgaceae bacterium, assembly GCA_049600855.1. GTDB lineage: Bacteria > Bacteroidota > Bacteroidia > Cytophagales > Flammeovirgaceae > JBMYQA01. The sequence continues at coordinate 16,498 of JBMYQA010000087.1, forward strand.
CAAGTTGTCCAAGATATCATGCTCGATGAAGTGAAAAAACTTAAGTTAGATGTCTCTTCGTTATGTAAAGGTGTATACTTTTACATTGTCAAAGTAAATCGCATGCAAACTAAATTTGGTCGTATTGTAGTGAGCTAAGTCTTACCATTAAAAACCACCCTACCCACTCCTTACAACTAATTCATTCGAACTAATTACATACTGGAACTTCACTACAACTAATGGCTTTTAGTTAGTTTGTAGCTGAAACTGCCTATTTCCAGTTCAACTATATTTTTTGCCTACTTATAAACCAGCTATTCATCTGACTGAGTCATGATAGAAGTAGCCCAGGACGATATTGTCCTAATCACAGTAGATACAAACATCACTTGTTACAAACGATTCATGCGTTTGCGTACCCTCGTGAAATCGTGTGAACGCTTCGATAAACGAAACGGATTGACTAGGACTTGTTTTGCCTAGTGAATAAGCAAGTGGTAGTTAGCTGTAAACTCATGCTGATTTGAAATTTGAATGAACTAACCATACGATGCTAATGAAAACATTAATTACTACCTTATTTTTATTGCCTCTTTTTACTGTCCATGCAGCTGAACGTTATTGGGTAGCTTCAAGCAATGGATTATGGAATAATACAACTAATTGGGCTACGAGTTCGGGAGGGGCAGGTGGAGCTTCTGTGCCTACTACTTCAGATAATGTGATTTTTGATGAGAATGGGCTTGGAGATTGTACCATTGGCTTAAGCATTACCGTCAATAATTTATCTATAAATTCAGGCTATACTGGAACCTTAATACTTAATGGAAGTAGTACTGCGACTATTGCAAATAAACTTTTGTTGGATGGCGGTAGCATTACTCGGGGCGAGGTAATGGTAGAGGATACCATACAGGTGACTACAAATTTTACGAATGCAACTTCCGCATCCTATCCCAGCTATCACTTTGAAGGAAGTGGCAATGCTTACCTGTTGCTCGATAATCAAGCATTGTATGGAAACCTTTACATCACGAAGATGAATAGTACCGATCAAGTCATAATTGTGGATGAAGATGCGAATGATACGCTACAACTCGGTACGCAAGGTGATGCTTTATACCTACAGGAAGGTGTGGTTCGTTTTACAGCTGGTGTCGTAGCGGATTTGGATTACCATGAGTTGAGCTTAGCATCGGGAAGCACCTTTACGGCTTCCAGCAATGAAACCCAATTGGCTGGTTCTTATACCAACCAAGGTGGGGTATTTACCCATAACTCAGGCTTGTTCACGTTTGATGGAGGAACAGATCGAACGTTCAATACCTTATCTACACCTGATGAATTCTACAATGTAAAAATTTATAAAGATGATGTCATAGATGAAATAGAAATAGAAACGGGGGATACGTTGGTAGTAACGAATACTTTGGATTGTAATCGAGGGGACTTAATTGGAGGAAACGTAAAAGTAACAGATAGTTGTTTAGTGAGTATCGATTGGAAAACAGGTGATGCTCACCTCATTTTTGCGAATAGTGGTAATTCGTATTTATTAATGAATGATAGCACTTGGAAAGGAAGTATCACCATTGATAAAGCAAACGCCACAGATACACTTTTTGTCGAAGAAACGGGAAGTGATGGCGTGCTGACTATTGGCAGAGAGAGTCTTTCTGGTACGTTGACCCTTAATGTAGGAGTGCTTTGTTTTGAATCGGGTGTGGATATTGATCTTGATTTTGATGATATGGTGATTAACACGCAAGGAACTTTTTTAGCTGCTGATGTGGTGAGGCATGCGGGTAATTACCTCAATAATGGGGGAAACTTTGTTCACAATAGTGGAACCTTCATTTTTAATGGTATCAATAGTTCCACATTTGATACACCGATTAGCCCTGACGAGTTCCAAAATGTACGCATCAATAAAAACGATCAAAGTAAATCAGTTACCATAGCCAATGATGCGGTATTGTCAGTAACCAATACTTTCGATGGTAGTCGAGGAATGTTGAATGGAGGGCGAGTAGAAGTTTCAGGAAATTGTATAATAAAAGCCAATTGGGGAGGAGGAGATACAGATTTATATTTTATAGGTGGCCGCGATGTAGAATTCCGTTTTAATAATGGAGCGTGGAAAGGTAATAATGTGGTGATAAATAAGACTTTAAGTTCAGATATTGTTGATGTACGTGATTTGGATAACGATGGCAATGTCTGTTTTGGAATAGGAACCAAAAACATGACCATACAAGAAGGTACCTTAACGTTTGAATCCAACATTGCGGCTGATCTTGACTTTGACAGTTTGATCATTGAGTCTGGAGGCACGGTAACTGCACCGAATGATCAGCTGTTATTAAGTGGAACCTATCAGAACGAGGCAGGCACATTCAACCATAATTCGGGTACATTCACGATGGATGGCAACAGCGATGAGAGCTTTATTGCTTACGTGAATGAATCATTAAATAACTTTATTGTCAATAAAGGGGATGGAAATGAGGTGAACATTCCTGCTGGTGATACCATTCAAATTGCTGGAGCGCTTTCTTTAACAGATGGGGTAGTAAATACAGGCGCACTTCAAGCATCAGGTAGCGTAACGGTAGGAGATCACTTTGATGGTGGAACAAGTCCATTGATTTTTGCTGGAAGTTCAGCGCAAACCTTCGACTTAAGTGCTTCTCCAAGTAATTTTGAAGGGAATATCATCATTGATAAAACGGTTGCGGCAGACATCACGCTTCAATCTGCCTTAACTTTAGCCACAAGTGGGCAGTCTATCACGCTTTCCAAGGGATGGTTAGTCAGTTCATCTGCTAATTTATTAACCCTAACTGATGGGGTGACCATTTCTGGTGGGAGTGATGAAAGTTTTATTGCTGGGCCTATCCGCAAAATTGGAAATGATGCCTTTAATTTTCCCGTAGGCAAAAATGGAAGTTATGCAAATATTTCCATCAGTGCACCAGCACTCATCACAGATGCGTTTGAGGCCGAATACTTTGACTTTTCACCTCATGCCTCTTACGATGTTACTTCATTAGCCAGCGACATGCATCATGTGAGCAAATGTGAATATTGGATATTAGACCGTATAGCGGGTTCAGCTAATGTGAGTGTGTCATTAACTTGGGATGATCCAAGAAGCTGTGGCGTTGATGATTTATCGAGCATTGCTGTAGCGCGTTGGGATGCTGGCGATGCCGAATGGAAAAATCAGGGCAATGATGGTAACATTGTAGGAAATACCACAACAGGCACGGTCACTTCTGCGGGTGTTATTAGTACTTTTAGTCCGTTTACCCTTGGTACGACCAATGCCAATAATCCATTACCGATTGATCTCCTCAGTTTTGCAGCTCAAATTGAAAACCAACAGGTGTTATTGAATTGGATCACATTAACAGAAAAAAGTAATGACTTCTTCCAAGTAGAAAAATCTCAAAATGCGTTGGATTGGTCGGTTGTAGGACAAGTTCGAGGTGCGGGAAATAGCACGGTTCCTCAACATTATCAACTCATGGATGATGAACCATTTGCAGGACAACAGTATTACCGTCTCAAACAAGTAGATTACAATGGGGATTACACCTATTCAAACGTCATAGCCATCTCCGCAAATTCCATTACTGCGGAAACGTTGATATATCCTAATCCTACGCATCAAGATTTGTTTATCAGCTCTATAGATAAGGACATTGCATCCATACAACTTTACAACTCATCAGGACTAAAGGTGGAGCTTTCTCTGGAATGTATTGATAAGGGCTTGTACAAATTAGCTAGCGAACAATTACCTCGTGGTATATACTTCATTCATCTTCTTTATGATGACCAAACGAAGCGTATACATAAGGTCATTTTCAATTAAGCAAAGGAGCAAAATGCTGTAATCACTTTGCATACCTACTCAAGTATTCTCTCTCTTCTTTTTACATTCAACTGGCTACTATCATGGAAAACTTATTTAGCAAGCTAAGACGATTTACATGGATCGCATTATTTTTTGGGTGTTTAACCGTCCCACTACTTGCTGCTCCTGGAGCTGACGTGTATCAGGGATCATTACTAAGTAATCATTTTTTACTCATCTTATTGCTATTGGCTGGCTTAGGTTGGGCAAGAAAAAAGATGAGAAGGCATAGAAATTAAGCCCATAAAACCACAAAGGGCAGAAAGGAAAAATAGGCAGCTTCTTTCGTGCCCACGACGTTTGAATTATTTGTAAGTTAAAGATGAGGAAGTTGTATGTGTTTAGCGTAATTAGGAAATGCCATGTTTTTATTATCTTTATAAAGATG
>JBMYQA010000088.1:0-20772 GCA_049600855.1 Flammeovirgaceae bacterium
CACTTAGATGTCTGTCGTGTGCGACCCCAGCTTCCATCGACATGACAAAAAAGTCCTTTTTTTGCAGAATAACAAGCATTTTTTACAAAGTGAGAATTGCTAATCTCGGATGCGGGTTTTTACCCAAAATAGCATTGTTAGATTTTGATGTAATCACCCTACAGATTTTTAGAGAAAGAAAACGGTTTCAAATGATGAAGGGCTATTCGGTTATCAGGAGGTTTGTTCACCCGACACCTCAACTCACATACATCCAAATGATGCGAGACATGCGGAAGTTAAAAGGCCAAAAAGCAATGATAGGTAAGGCGACAATCAGTACTAAATACTCTACGGGCAGTTGCATGATTCGACCAAGGATAAACGCCAATACCATTTCAATAATGCCAATCCCATAACTCACATACATGGCTCCCGTAAAATAGCCTGGCTCTTTTTCATAGCGGTGGTTACATGATGAACATTGCTTGTTCATTTGAGGTGCTTTAAATAATAAGACATTTCCCTTTGAAGAAAAAACCTTGTCTTTTCCACACACAGGGCACCTTTCTTGGCTTATTTTCTTAAATAAATTAGCCATAATTGCATATTTTAGTTTATGCAAAGCTAGGTAATCGCTTAGATAGGATTATTGAAGTAAAGTTTCCAATACTTGTATAATTTGGACATTTTAATGTAGATGAATAGCGTAGATGTATTAGATATTAATGCGTTTGATGATGCTGATGGAAAAGTCGGGTTTTACTGCAACAACTTTAAAACCCATTTAATCAATCATCATAAAACGATTACGGTACCTCATAAGCATAATTTTTTCCTAACCGTGATTTTTACCCAAGGTACAGGCATTCACGAGATTGATTTTGAACGATATGCTGTACAGTCGGGCAGTGTTTTTATGCTCAACCCCGGCCAAGCGCATTATTGGGAATTGTCGGATGATATTGAAGGCATTATCTTTTTTCATTCCCAAGAGTTTTTTGACTTATCCTTCACAAAGCAATCCATTTACGATTTTCCCTTCTTTTATTCGGTACATAATCCTTCTGCTTTATTCATTAGTCAACAAGAAATGGAACCCATTTTAACTTATTTTCAACAGTTGTTAGCGGAGTACCGACAAAAACGGATGCTATCTAAGCCAAAAGTAGTTTCCTTGCTCAACTGTATCTACATTGATTTGAGCCGCATGTATTTGGGTCAGGAAACGAAGGAAGTGCTAAAACCTGACGTTTATGCAGGGCATCTCCGAAATTTAGAGATGTTGATTGATACGCATTTCAAAACAGAAAAATCGCCTTCGGCATATGCGGAAATGTTGCACATTACGATCCGCCATTTGAATCGACTCACGCAACAGTCTTTGGGAAAATCGCCTACCCAATTAATTACAGAACGCATTATGCTAGAAGCCAAGCGGATGATGGTGTACGATTCCAGTTCGTTATCGCGTATTGCCAATGAATTAGGCTATGAGGATTACCCCTATTTTTCCAGATTATTTAAAAAGTGGGTAGGCATTAGCCCATCAGCTTTTAGCAATGCCTATAAAGCTGATGGGTAATTGAAATTCACCTACTTCACAAGATCGGGCAAGCAGCTTTTGGGAATTTGAAAAGCTTCCACTAAATCAACCGCATAGGTGCGAACATCCGCGCAAAGCTCAGAAAGCAGTGTTTCAATTGCTTTCGCCTTTTTGCCTTCCATATAATCATTTTCCAAAAACCAAGCTCTGCCTTCGTGGAGTTGATGAATCACAAATAGCTGATATAACTTTTTAAGCATCCGTCTTTCACTGGCTTCTTTTAGCGAAAGGGTAGCAATGGCTTTGGCAAATTGTTCTACAATAATGGTATGGATATGCGAATGTGCTAATTCTACCAACTCTTGCTGACATTGATTGAAAGCAGTAAAAGAATCTTCTTCTTTCATCAATTTTTGCAAACGCTTAGCTACATCAATTAATTGGTCGCGCTCTCGATTTTTGAATAAAGACAAGTGATATTCTTCATCTAATAAATGATTGCGATCGGTATTTCGTATGATGATGGGATTTTTTTCTGTAATGGTTAATTCAGCGCGTTCCGCCACAAATCGTACAATGCTGAATAGGGTCATATCATGAAACTCCTGCCGGAAGTCTGTCAGTAAACTTTTGGCTACCAGTTGCATCAGCACCGTGTTATCGCCTTCAAAAGTGGTGTAGATGTCAGAATCTGCTTTTAGGTCGGCAAACATATTTTCGGCTAAATACCCTTTACCACCGCAAGCTTCCCTACAGGTTTGCAGCGTATGTGTCGTATTCCAGGTAGCTGTAGCTTTGAGACCAGCGGCCAGTGTTTCCACCTCTCGGGCATCTTCTTCAGAACGACTCAAAAACCGTTGCGTGAGGTAATTCAGTGCAAAATGATAAGCATAGGCATTTGCTAACAGTGGCATCAATTTTCGTTGGTGGGTTTGGTAATTTAAAATGGAAACCTCAGGTTTTCCCGCAGGGCCAAATTGCTTCCGCTGATCTCCGTATTTTATGGCAATGTATAAGCCTTTTTTTGCAGCGCTTAATCCTGATCGGGGAATGCCCACGCGCCCTCCCACTAAGGTGCCTAACATGGTAAAAAAGCGTTTACCATCGCTGGCAATATCACTTTGGAAGTACCCGTTTTCATCTACTGACGAAAAGCGATCGAGCATGGCCGATTTGGGGATTCGTACCTGATTAAACCAGATTTTGCCATTATCGACCCCATTTAATCCGAGTTTGTCGCCACAATCTTCTATGCGCACATTGGCTATCGGATGTCCATTTTCATCTCGAATGGGTACCACAAAAGCAGAAACACCAAAATCCACCTCATCAATGACTAATTTGGCAAAGACGGTTGCCATTCTGCCATGTAGTGCGGCATTACCAATGTATTCTTTTGCTGCCGTTTCATGTGGCGTATGGATGATGAATTCTTGATGTTGATGATCGTAAGTCGCTGTGGTTTCTAAACCTTGTACATTAGAACCATGCCCTGTTTCAGTCATGGCAAAACAGCCAGGGATTTCGAGTGTACCTATTTTTTCGAGGTATTTTTTATGATGCTTTTCTGTGCCCAAAAACATGACAGACATGCCCCACAAGCCAAATTGAACACCAAACTTAATGACTAAGCTTAAATCATGATAGCTCAACGTTTCCATTACTGCAAAGTAGCCTCCTAAGTCGGCTTGCCCGCCAAAAGCTTTGGGATATCCCATATTTCCAAAACCCATGCCAGCTAATACGTTGCACCACTCGTAGACTTGGTCGCGATGTTTTACTTTATCGGTAAAGTGTTGCAGCTTAAAGGCTTCAGAAGAAATTGCTTGTTTCACTTGCTGAATGATCGTGTGATATGAGCCATCAAGGATTTCATTTAGTTTAATGGGATCTATTCGGCTTTTTATCTGATCTTTTGCTTTGGGACGATCAATAAATAAGTCAGCTGCTTCTGTGCCAATAACCCCAAGCGAATGTTGAATCTCCACTAAGGCATTGTAAATGTCTTCTTTAGCTTTTTTTTTGGCTGCTCCTGCTAAACTTACCTGAGCCATGGCCGTTCCCAATTGAGCCAGATCCATCCGTTTATCCACTTCAATTTTTGCTACCGACCGATTAATAATCACTAACCAGTTTTTGAGATCTACAGAAGAGGGGGGATGTGCTGGGTTTAGCCACCTTTCAATCCATTCGCGCTCAGAGGCTGTCAGCCATTTCCATTTATCACCATTACTTTGTTCTTTAATGGCATGAATTTCCTTTTCTGTAAGAATGGAGTCCGACCAAGCCACGTAGAGAATGGGCAGAAAAAAGCTAATGCCCTCTAGTATATTTTCATCATATTTTTTCTTAGTAGGGAATAATACGCGTGGCGTTTTCATGCATGGTATTGGTTTGGGTTAGCAATGTATTAGAGACGGTTTGGAAATATATTCTTGTTTTTTAGGCGACTTCTTCCACCAGTCTTTGTTGCTAAACTCCACCTTTAGCGCCTCAGCACTTGGAAAAATTCACGCTAAAAAAATTCACGACTAATTTCAAAACAGTCTCTTAAATTTAAAGGTTTTGTATGAAAAAGCAGGCAAGACTTTATAAAACATCATTTTGATTTCTGTCATCATTCCCACATACAACGAGCAGCAGCACATCGAGCAACTGCTCAGTTCATTAACTACTGCTATTGGTTTGGCGTTAGAAGTGATCGTTGTAGATGGTGGAAGCACAGATCGAACCGTGGAAATGGTCAGTCACTTTCGACAAGTGGCGTTGGTACATGCACCAAAAGGAAGAGCGTTGCAAATGAACGCTGGAGCAGAAAAAAGTAAGGGCGAGATTTTATTTTTTTTGCATGCCGATTCTAGCTTACCTCAACATTGGGAAAGTGAAATTTTAACAGCCCTGTCTGATGATGCTTGCGTTGCAGGCAGTTTTTATCTCAAATTTAATCGTAATGGATTTTGGTATCGCTTATACAGTTGGTTTAGTCGATTCAAAAGTTCAATATTTACTTATGGTGATCAAGGATTATTTATTTGGGCTGACGTATTCAATCGAGTAGGAAAATATCCTGAGTTACCAATTCTGGAAGATTATGAAATCTTGAGAAGCATTAAGAAAGTGGGCAAAGTAACAAAATTGAATGTAGCCATTACCACTTCAGCACGCAAGTTCATCCATAATGGAGTTGTTCTGCAACAGCTAAAAAATCTAAGTATCTTATGCTTATATCGACTTGGTGTTACCCCAAAACTATTAGCTAAATGGTATTACCGTTGATGAAAGAATAGGATGATTTCCCTTTAGTCGTGTTGTTTAACCTAGTCTTTGCGGAGAAAAACCACTGTATTCACCGCAGATTATGCGGCGAATAAAAGCTTACATACACGAACAAGATGATTGGCCTCAATTTATTTGGCAGGATTCCCTACTTCAGAAGTTACTTGGGGAGGTAAGAAACCTGCAAGGTAAAACTGTGGGTAAGATGGAAAGTCTTGGATTTGATTTGAGGGATGAAGCATCGCTAGAAACACTCACCATGGATGTGGTCAAAACGTCAGAAATTGAGGGGGAATTGTTGGATAAACAAGCGGTGCGTTCTTCTATTGCACAGCGGCTTGGTTTGGAAGTTGCTGGCTTAGTAGCCACTAGCAGAGATGTCGATGGAGTCGTTGAAATGATGCTTGATGCCACGCAGAAAGCCTTTCAGCCATTGACGGAGGAACGATTATTTGGTTGGCATAACTGCTTATTCCCGACAGGTAGAAGTGGCATGTATAAAATAGTGGTGAGTCAATGGCGAGATGACGCTACAGGACCAATGCAGGTGATATCTGGTGCGGTGGGCAAGGAGCGAGTGCATTTTGAAGCGCCTAGTGCTGATCGTGTTGCAGAAGAAATGCGTACATTTATCGAATGGGTCAATCGAGAGGATACTTTTGATCCAGTGCTGAAGGCAGGAGTGGCGCATTTTTGGTTTCTGACGATCCACCCGTTTGAAGATGGAAATGGTAGAATTGCTAGGGCTTTAACAGATATGTTGCTTGCTAGAGCGGATGGAATCTCTCAACGTTTCTATAGCATGTCTACTCAGATTCGAATAGAAAGAAAAGGCTACTATGCTATTCTCGAAAAAACACAAAAAGGTCAATTAGATATCACAGATTGGTTGTGCTGGTTTTTGGAATGTCTCAAACAAGCGTTGTTAGCTGCTGATGAGATTGTGGAGAAAGTATTATTTAAACACCGATTTTGGACAAAGTACGCTCAAGAATCATTCAATGATAGGCAAGTGAAGATACTGAACCGATTAATAGATGACCTTACAGGGAAGTTAACTTCCTCTAAATGGGCAAAAATTACAAAATGTTCATCAGATACAGCTTTGCGGGATATTCAAAACTTGATAGAAAAAGGCGTTTTGAGAAAAACAGATGAGGGTGGTCGAAATACAAATTATGAATTGGTGGAAAACCTGACTTAGTATCAAGCATCATCCTGCTTTTTTGAGCAAGAGCTTACCCATTCCAAAAAGGATTATTGATTGGTAACAGGAATGCAATTTGGGCACTCTCCTTCAACGGTTACTTTCAAACTTTTTACCTTAAATCCTTGGGTGTCTTCAACAATGGGGATGTCTATTCCATCTAAGCAAAAGGTGTGATTACAGGTGTTACAAATAAAATGTACGTGATTTTGGCCATAAGATTTTTCTGAGCTTTCAGGAAGGCATAACGCATATTTAGCTCTATTATTCACATCGGGCACCTTATGGATCAGCCCTTTCTTTAAAAATGCATTTAATGCCCTGTAAATGGTCACTTTATCTGGTGTCGATTTTATTTTTTCTTTAATCTCTTGATGAGAAAGACTGTGTTTATGCTCCATGAATAGGGTTAATAACTCTATTCTAAATGCTGTTTTTCTAATGCCATGAGCAGAGAGACGGTCTTTAACATGTTGCTGGTCCATCATATCACAAATATAATTCGAAAGTCCTGAATAGTTAGAGATTAAACGCAACTTTGTTGCGTTTGGTGTTTCGTTTTTAGTATTATTGCAATATTGTTGCGTTTAATGCTAAAATAGACATATGAAATCATTATTTAAACTTAATCTTGACAATTTAGGTATTTGTATTTCGAGCTTGTGTGCCCTACACTGTTTGATTACCCCTTTTCTCCTTATCTTATTACCCTTTGCTAGCCTCGCTTTTTTAGAAGCAGAAGGTTTTGAGATCGGCATGATCGCACTTAGTTTTGTTTTAGCGCTTGCATCTTTGGTGGTGTCCTATTTTCGGAATCATAGAAACACAACACCGATGATGCTTGCTGGAGTTGGTTTTATATTCTTTGCGCTGGCTAGACTTGTTCACCTTGAAGCAGCAGAAATTCTTCTTTCAATCATTGGTGGAGCTTGTATAGTAATTGCACATTACAGAAATAGGAAATTACTCAAAAGTGCTGTGTTGCAATAAGTTGTCTCTTAAACTTAGCGAGTAAATGATTCATTTCTGAAAATAAGTATCACGATAACAAAATGCTAAATCGTTAATTAATAATGAATACAATTAAGATTGGAGTACTCACTGTATCAGATCGAGCTAGTCGTGGGGTTTATGAAGATATTTCGGGCAAGGAAATCATTACCGTTTTAAAGGAGTACATTACTTCCGTCTGGCATCCAATTTATGAGGTGATTCCTGATGAACAAGATCTAATTGAACAAAAACTCAAAGCATTCAGTGATAATGACGGGTGTTGCTTAATTTTAACAACAGGCGGAACAGGACCTGCGCCAAGGGATGTAACACCAGAAGCCACTGAAAATGTATGCCAAAAGATGTTGCCAGGTTTTGGAGAGCTGATGAGGCAAAAAAGTTTGGAATATGTTCGTACAGCGATATTATCTCGACAGACAGCTGGAATCAGAAATAAAACGCTCATTGTCAACCTTCCAGGCAAGCCGAATGCCATCCGAGAATGCCTGCAAGAAGTATTTCCTGCCATTCCTTATTGTTTAGAATTGATTGGTGAACACTTTATGGAAACCAATGACGAACATATTCAAGTATTTAGACCTAAATCTAAATAATAGGTAGCTAAGGAGATAGATTGCTTATCAGCATACTTTAAAACCCTTTCAATTTATTTGAACTAAGATTCACCAAAAAGAATATAGCATCTTTTTGGTGAATCACTTATCATTTAGTTGGGTAAAAAAATTAAATAGGCTCTTAAATTGCTCCTCCGTTTACTTTAATGTTTTGTCCGGTAACCCAGCTGGCCTCTTCACTTGCCAAAAAAACAATCACATTTACAACTTCTTGTACTTTGGCGATGCGTTGCATGGCTGACATGGCACTTACGCGATCTTTGAGTTCTTGTGGGCGTGTAGCAAATTCTGCGGTTTCGGTAGCTCCAGGCGAAACCACATTTACGGTAATATTTTTATGACCGATTTCTTTGGAAAATACGCGTGTAATTTGCTCAACGGCTCCTTTTGTGCCGTCGTACAAACCATAATTTGGGAAAAATAGGAAAGTAGTATGAGAAGAAAGGTTGATAATTCGACCGCCTTCATTCATCATGGTTGCACAGAATTGTTGGGCAAAAAAGATGGATTTTACATTTACGTTGAACATGGCATCAAATTCTGCTTCGGTAACGGCGGCAATGGGTTTTAAAACGGGCATCACAGCATTGTTGACCAAAATATCAATGCCACCAAAACTATCTATTGCCTGTTCAAACATGGCTTTGAGTTGATCAATTTTGCTTACATCGGCCTGAAAGTCCATAGCTTTTCCCCCATATTCTTCAATGGTTTGGATACTTTTTTGGGTATTTACTTTTTGATCATCAGAAAAATAATTGATGAGCACATTTGCCCCATTTTTCCCTAAGTGTTCTGCAACGGCTTGGCCGATTCCAGTGGCTCCGCCAGTAACAATGACGGTTTTATCTTGAAAAGAGCGCTTCATATCATGTCAATTTTAATGAGTTGAAACCTGCATGGCTTTGAATGCTTTACAGATCGGTTTAAAATGGATTAAACAATTGGATTTCCACTTACCGTTTTTTCAGGTACATCGGTAGTTACATCCCAATGCTCTACAATTTTATTGCCCTCTACACGGAAAATATCCACTACGGCCATTCCTAAGGCATGAGGCGTTGCCTTGGCTAAGCTATGGACGACAACTAGGTTGTCTTCAGCAATGACCCTTTTTACTTCCCAAGTTCCTTCAGGCATCATATTATTAAACAGGTGGGGTAAAAAATTAGCTAAAGCGGTTAACCCATTTTCCAAATGTGGATTATGCTGAATAAAAGTATCCGCAGAAACGTAGTTATTGATTGCTGCTACATTGCGGTTTACCCAAACATCTTCCATATAAGCCATTACTAATTCTTTTGCGTTTGCCATTTTTTCAAGTTTTAAAGTAAAGTAATAACGCAAAAGTCCGAATGAAAAGGGGGGAAGTGCTAACCCAAAACAAGGGCAAAGTGGCAAAAATTACGGTTTTTGTTTGCGGAAAGATTTTGGCGTTTGACCACTACCTTTTTTGAAGAACTTCGTAAAATGAGTAGGTTCAGAAAATTGCAGAACATGACTGATTTCTGCGATATCCATTTCTGAGTATAACAGTAAGTTTTTTGCCTCTAACAAAACCCGATCTGAAATATGATTTTTGGCGGAAAACCCAGTTTCCGATTTTACAATTTCGTTGAGGTAGTTTGCAGAAATATTGAGTTGATTGGCATAAAAGTGTACGTCTTTATGTTCAATGAAATAGTTGTTGATCAGGTTCTTATACTTTCTGATCACTAATGATTTTTTAGAGAGAAATGCTTCTTCTTTTCCATAAGTATCGTAAAGCAGCTTAGCTTTTTCGAGGAATGCTAAAAGTAATAGTTTTACTACAGTAGCGCTTTTTCTCTCATGGATGAGGGTGTTAAATAATTGCTCAAAAGATTTCTTTTCCCCATCGCTGAGGTGATAAAAGTTTTGGCTGGAAATATTAAAAAATGGAAAAGCAACTTCAACATGAGGTACAAAAGGCAACAAAAATGATGGATGAAACATAATGACTCCACCTTCTACCTGTTCATCTCTGATAAAGCTGAAAATATGCTCTTTCCCTTGAAATAATAAGGTGTTGTTGAGATTGATATGCTTGTTTTGGTTGATGCTGATTTGCCCACCCTTTTGGTCTTTCATAAATATAATGGTGTAGAAGTTCCTGCGATGGGGCGGCATCATTTTTTTTACTGCTGTGTGAAACTCATCAAAAAGTAAAATGTCAAAATCTTCATATATAGGTGTCCTATTAAATCTTGAGGAAGTCAGTAACGCTGCTATGTTTTTGAATTGTAACAATAATTCGGTGATTAGTTTTGAGAACTAGAAAGTATATACATTAACTACATTGTCCGCTAAGTAATTTATATTTATTGAGCTGCTAGTTGAGGATTCCTATAGGTCAGACGCTCTGCCTCAACTTTATGTACGTTGAGTTTCGAAACTCAACATTATTAGGATCGAAGATAAGAACAGTGCGACTGCCGTCTTCAATCAGCGCAAAATCCAAAAAGCTTAAAGGACAGTCTAGTGAGTTAAAAAATGAAAAAAAAGAGAGGTTTGTTTATCGCATCATCAGAATTGCCATATTTCAGAAGTTCGTATTAGGAAGTATAAGTTGGATGCGCTACCTTTGAAATACGACCCACTGCGTGTAATTGTATTAATTCACCAAAAAAATCTTTAAATGATTTCTTTAAACAGGTGAGTTCGGTATAATTGCACGATAATCGTTTTACTGATTTAAAACCCTCAGCAATGTACAGATTACTGGAATCCATTACCATGGTTGGATTGTTTGTCCTGTTCTTTGTTGTGCTTATTGGAATGGTTTTCCTCTTTAGGTATATCCTTTCATCAAGCTCAAATAAGATTTTGGCAAAAAACCAACCGTCCGATGACTTAAACAAAAAGTATTATTCGGTGGATATCAACAAGTACAAAAGCCTTATTGGCTTGGTAGGTCTTTCCATGAGTATGGCCTTAGTATTGTTGGCATTCGAGTTTCCTGATTTTGAAGAGCAAACGCTTGTCGATTTAGGAACGCTTGACACCGAAATGGAGGAGCAAATTGAAATTCCTCCAACCGAGCAGAAGCCACCACCACCACCAAAAGTAGTTCAGCCCCAAATTATTGAGGTGCCTGACGAGGAAGAAATTGAAGAAGAAATCGAAGAGGTTTTTGAAGAATTTGATGAGGAAGTAGTTGTTGAGGAAGTAGAAGAAGTAGTGGAAGAAGAGGTAGTTGAAGAAGAACCTGTAGATAAAATCTTCACCATTGTAGAAGAAAGTGCCGCACCAGTAGGTGGTATGCAAGCTTTCTATAAGCACATTAAGAAAAACCTAAAATATCCTCGCCAAGCAAAACGTATGGGTATTGAAGGAAAAGTATTCTTGTCATTTATCGTTGATAAAGATGGGTCTATTACCGATATCCAAGTAATTCGTGGTATTGGTGGTGGATGTGACGAAGAGGCGGTTCGTATCTTAAAAGGCTCTCCAAAATGGAAGCCTGGTAAGCAAAGAGGCCGCCCTGTGAAGCAGAAAATGACTTTCCCAATCAACTTTAAGTTGAAGTAAGATACGCTCATTAGCGCTCAGAAAGCCCAGCGAAAGTTGGGCTTTCTGCATTTTATAACTCAAGCTCTAAGATCCCCAAAACGAAATTTCTTGTAAACGAATGCTGGTTCTGTATAATTAAGCCAAATCATGAAAAGAATTATTACGCTATTGAGTTTTTTGATCGGTTTTGTCAGTAGCTATGCGCAAAGTACGTATACCAAAGATTATTACATCTTCCCCATTAAACCCAACCAACGAAATTACCTTTCAGGAAAAATGGGAGAGTTGAGGTCAAGCCATTTTCATGCGGGTATTGATGTGAAAACAGAAGGTAGAGAAGGGCTGAAAGTACATGCGGCAGCAGATGGCTATGTGTATCGAATTAAAGTGTCATCTTACGGCTATGGAAAAGTGCTCTACATGCAGCATGCCAATGGTCAACGTACGGTGTATGCGCATTTACAGCGCTTTGACGAAGAGATTGAAAAATACGTATTGAAGGAACAATATAAGAAAGAAGATTTTTTTATTGAATTATTTCCCGATGCTAAGCAATTCACGTTTAAACAAGGAGAGGTGATTGCGCGTGCGGGTAACTCAGGTTCATCGGGTGGTCCCCATCTACATTTTGAAGTCAGAAATAATAACGATGAACCCTTGAAAACACTTCGGTTTGGCTTTGAAGAAATTGTGGATCGGGTTCCTCCTGTAGTTCAAAAAATTGCCTTACGGACGAAAGAACCAAGCGCTAGAGTTAATGGGGAGTTTGGAAGAATCGAGTTTCCGATTATAAAGACAAGATACAGCTATCAGCTCATGGACGATATCCAAGCATTTGGGAGCATCGGTATTGATTTATACGCTTTTGATAAGGCTGATGGCGTACACAACAAGTATGGAATTTACGATTTAGAAGTAGAAGTAAATGGAGAAGTAATTCATAAGCATGTAATTGATCAATTTTCCTTTTTTGAGTCGAGAGCTATTCAAGTGTTTACCGACTATGCACACAAGAAAACAGCGCGTGAGACTTTTCAGCATTGCTACATTGAAGATGGAAATGATTTGCCCTTTTTCCCAATGAAACATACAGGAAAAGGAAAATTGAACATCGAAGATGGGAAAACCTATCAGGTGAAGTTGAACTTGACCGATGTTTTTGGAAATCGCTCTCAGGTATTATTTACCATTATTGGAAACAAAAATTACGCTCCACAAAAAAAGCGATTAACGACCACGAAAAATTATTTGGTAAGCGAAAATGCCTTTCAGTTTTACCAAGAAAGTAAAAATGCAGATGAGCCCGCCAAGGTATTTGCCCGAGGCTTTGATTACATCCTCCAACCTGCTTACCGAATCTCGAATAAAAATGTATACCTCTGGGATTTACGCGATGGCTTGCCCGATTCAATTACAATGGGAAAGCAAACAAAACAGTTGGATTTTAAACAGGTTATTCCCTCTACCATTCCCTATTTATATTCAGGAAAACAGCTAGACATCACTTTTGTAAAAAGTGCATTGTACGATACCTTGTATCTGCAAACCCAAGAACGAGCAAACGGTTTTAGCATCCAAGATCGCACCGTACCTCTTTTTAAGCGTATTATCGTGAGCTTTAGACCGACTACTCAGGTGAAAAATAAAGCGAAAACTCGATTATATTATGTAGGGTCACGAGGACGATTGTCTTATGAAGGTGGAAGGTGGCAGGGCAATCAAATCACGGTTTCTACGCGAACATTTGGTGATTATGTGTTGAAAGAAGATGTGGAAAAGCCTATAATTACCTTAGAAAGACATGCTAATAATCAACTGGTCTTTCGCATTCAAGATGAACTGGCAGGTGTTGATAAATTTCGAGCAACGCTCAACGGCAAGTTTCTCCTACTCAAATTCGATCATCGCAAAGACATTGTTTGGACGGAACGGCTGGATAAAACGAAACCCCTGAAAGGTGACTTTAAGTTAGTGGTGACGGATGAAGTCGGAAATGAAGCGATTTACGAGCAGAAGCTTTAAAATGGTTTGAATGAAGAAATCCCTTGCAGTGGAATTGACTAAAGGGAGGTCACAGCGAGGGATTTCTTCATGGAATTCCTGATTTGTTGATGTTAGCGAACGGCTGTTTTAGGCAGTACATTTGGGAAAATATGAAATGTATTGGCTTCTTCTATATGCTGATTATGTAGCTCAAATTGTGTATTGGTCGTTAAATCAAGCTGATAAACATGCTTCCCATAGTTTACCGTATTCTTAGCCAATTTACTGATGGAATAGCGTGAGAAATCAGTATGCGCATAGTGGTTAAGTACTGAATTTGGAACGCGCTTGTGATCAATCCAAACCCCAAATTGTTTTGGGTCTTTCCATTGTTCAAATAGCTGTTGGGTGGGAGTTACTTTTTTTAAGGGACTTGCTTTGGAAATACGAATCAGCTGCTTCGATTTTTGATGATCACTCATTTGGAAGTAGAGCGTTGTTAACTGTTCCCTATCCAAATCTGAAAATTTCATGGACAACAGCCATCCTCCATCTTGATTTTCTTTTTTATACTTCGACATAATGGCATCAAAAGCATGCTGCAATTCTTGTTCTGATGTGGTTTTTGGAACAACTACTTTTTGCTTTTCTAACGCTTTATTAACCTGTTGAGCGAATGAATGGGAGCTGAATAACAGAATGGCCAATAGAAAAATCGGGGCGATCCCAAATTGTTTCGTGCGTACACTATAGATTGATTGGGTGCGAGTCATCATAGTTAAACGTGTTTTAGTTTGTGAATAATTAAAAGGACTTGAAATAGCTGGTTCGGGCTTTAAATCATGAACCATTGCAATTTGATGAAGAATTAAATGCTGGTAATGTGTCAAGTTTTGATGTTTATGTAAAACAACCTCATCAGCTAAGAATTCGTGATTGAGTTGAATAGCGCTTCTCATCCAATAAAAGAACGGATTAAACCAACAAAAAATCAGTACCAACTCCACGAATAACACATCAAATGAGTGCTTTTGCCGAACATGAGCCAATTCGTGATCAAGGATTTGTTGATACACCAGCCCTTGTTGGAACCTTTTTTTCTCTAGGAAAATAAAATTTAAAAAGCTGTGTGGATGGCAGGGCTTATTCAATAAAACCAATGTAGCCGTGTGGTATGACTCTGTAACATTGGTTTTAATTTGATGCCATAAAAACCAGTTCAAATAAATAAACCGAGTCAATAGCAGCATTGCAATGAAACTATAGCCAATTAAGCACAAGCTTTCCCAAGCATAGGCTGTTTCGGAGGCAGCTGGTGTAGTAAAACGAATCGTCTGATCAAGATATGCTTTACTCGAAATAATGAGCGTTGCTTGATTACTTAAAATGTGACTAGCTTCTTGATTAAATTCTAAAAGTGGAATACCTAAGGAAGCAAGAATACTTAAAATAAGGTAGAAACGCTTAAAGTGGTGCATCTTCTCCTGCCTTAACATCAGGTGATAGCTAGTGGCAAGAAATCCCGCACAAAGTATGGATTGAATGCAATAGGTGATCATTTGTCTGTCTTTTTGATTTCCTGATCAACTATTTTTTTTAAGGCTTCCAACTCTTCGTGACTCATTTTACCCGATCGGGTGAAGAATGAAGCAAACTTTAAAGCCGAATTGTCAAAATAGTCTTTAATTACTTTACCAATGTGAGAAGAGAAATAAGATTCTTTATCGACTAAAGCATGGTACTGCCTAGAGTTTCCAAAGACGGTATAACCCACAAATCCTTTATCTTGCATCCGTTTTAACAACGTAGCAATGGTCGTTTTAGCAGGTTTTGGCTCTGCATGTAATGCGAGTATTTCCTTCATAAATAAAGCCCCATGTTTCCAAATCAGCTCCATGAGCTTTTCTTCTGTTGCTGACAATTTCATATTCTACACTTTGATTATTTTGTTCTACAAACATAGAATTAAAAATTTTAACTTACAAATCCTCCAAAAAATTACTTTTTCGGAACTTTCTTCCTAAACACACGCTATTATTGTAAGAAAGCAATATGTTTTGCTGCCATATTAAATAACTAGTGGGCTTTAAACACTAACTATTTGGGTAACCCAAGGATAAAATTGAGCGATCTCTGCGTTGGTAAAGTATCATTTAGCGCTGCTAGACTCAACTTTACCGCCTTAATCTAGCCCAATTTTAATCATGCTTCACCCGAAATTTTAGTAGTTAAACCCCACTAGATTGTCTATGCTTAAAAGCCGATTTTATGAGACAAGCAATCACAATCCTTTTTCTTACCCTACTTACAACAGGTGCCACTTTTGCCCAATTTAAAGCGCATTCCATTTTAGCTGATGGAACGATTTATAAGCTTCAGGTGGATAAAAGCGGAGTTTATAAAATCACATTCAATTTTATCGGAAACAATGGAATCGATCCTTCATTAGTGAAACCCAATTTTGTGAAGGTATATGGTCAACGAGGAGGCATGTTGCCGCAAAGTAATGCTGCTGAACGTGTAGATGATTTTGAAGAACTACCCATTCAAGTTGAAGGAGGAGAAGATGGTACGTTTGATCCAGGAGACTACCTCTTATTCTATGCGGAAGGACCGCACGCCTATACATTTAATGAAACAAACAAGCGTTTTGAACATGAGCTGAATCTCTACGATGACTATAATTATTACTACCTTAAGTTAGATGCAAGTGAGGAAGGCTTGAGAATAGCTGAGCAAGCGAGCAACACGGCTGCTGGAACTGTAATTACAAGCTTCGATGATTTCACTTATGTAGAACCTGAAATCAATAGTGTATTGGAATCGGGTAGAAAGTGGTATGGCAAAGAATACAAGTTTACGCTAGAAGAAGAGTTTGCTTTGGCTTTAGAAGGCATTGTTCCAACCTCGGATATTAGCGTAGCCTTAGCTGTAATGACTAGTTCTACAGAAGAAAGTAGTTTTTCAGTAGAATTGAATAATCAATCGCTTGGGCAAATTAATTCGGGAATTACCCCAATCTCCACATACGGTATACAAGGGGTTGAATCGACAGAAGAATTTACGATAAATGCGAATGGGCTAAATACGGATGCAGGATTAAATGTGAAATTAACCTACAATCAGCCCAATATTAATGCGAAAGGTTATTTGGATTATATCCTAATTAATGCCTCAAGAACGCTACAGCTTTACAATGACCAAACAAAGTTTCGTTCAATCGAGAGTATGGGTAATGCGGTTTCAGCCTTCCAAATTGCTCAGGCAACTGCAACTACTCAAGTATGGGAAATAACAGATCCGTTGAACTACATCAATCAAGAAATTCAAATTAATGGAAGTACCGCTTCTTTCAAAATCGAAACGAGCGGGCAACTGAAAGAGTTTGTTGTGTTTGATCGTGATCAAGTGTCCACTCCTTTAACAATCGAAGCAATCTCCAATCAAGATTTACATGGCTTAGAGGTGCCAAATCTGCTGATCATCACCCCTAGTATTTTTTTAACTGAAGCTGAGCGCTTAGCAGAATTCCGCAGGCAGTTTGATGGGCTATCTGTTCAGGTGGTGGAATTACCTCAAATTTATCAGGAGTTTTCTTCGGGAAGGCAAGACATTACTGCGATTAGAGATTTTGTGAGAATGTTGTACCTAAATTCTACCGATGAAGCACATACACTGCGTTATGTATTGCTTTTTGGAGATGCTTCATACGATTATAAAGATCGAATTGCGAACAACACCAATCAAATACCTGTATATGAATCTCACAATTCGCTACATCCTGTACAAACGTATTCTTCAGACGATTACTTTGGTTTCTTAGAAGAGTTTGAAGGCGAATGGGCAGAATCAGGTAGTACCTTGAATTCGCATACCTTAGATATTGGCATTGGTCGATTGCCTGTAAATACACGAGCTGAAGCGACTATTTTAGTCGATAAGTTGATTTATTACAGTAGTCAATCGAGTGCATTAGGAGATTGGCGCAAAAAAATTGCCTTTGTAGCAGATGATGGTGATTTTAATATTCACCAGCGTGATGCTGATCGATTAGCCGTAGTGGTTGATGATACCTATAAAAACTATAATGCAGATCGAATATTTGTAGATGCCTACCCGCAAGTGAGTATTGGCATTACCAAGCGATCGGAAGAGGCTAGAGCAGCAGTGCGAGATGCAGGGCAAGATGGGGTGCTAATTATGAACTTTACAGGGCATGGAGCCGAATCTGGATGGACCTCTGAAAACCTGCTCGATCATCCGCTCATCAATGAATGGACGAATTTAGATAATATGCCGCTTTTTGTTACTGCAACCTGCCAGTTTGGTCGTTACGATAACCCTGCGGTCGAATCAGGGGCAGAGGTCGCCATCCGTAGTAAAAATGGTGGGGCTATTGGCTTATTAACCACTACACGACCAGTACTTTCTTTTTCAAACTTTAAGGTAAATAAAGCTTTTTTTGAATCGGTATTTGAGTTGGTAGATGGGGAAAAACCAAGGTTAGGAGATGTGATTCGACTCACGAAGAATAATAGTATTAACGGGGTAAATAATCGAAACTTTTCCTTACTCGGTGATCCTTCCATGCGTTTGGCTTATCCACAAGATGAAGCGGTGGTCACCTCAATAAAACGAGAAAATGGCGATGAAAGTAATGTGCTCAGGGCCTTAGATCGAATTACAGTACAAGGAGAAATTCGAGCAAATGGAACCTTAGCGAGCACGTTTAATGGTATTTTAAATGCGACAGTTTTTGAAAAACCAAGTACGGTAACTACACTCGGTGATGAGGGGCCTAATACGAAAATGACGTTTGAGAATCAGGAAAGTAAAATATATGAGGGAACAGCAAGCATTGAAAATGGCCAGTTTGAATTTTCGTTTGTCGTACCTATGGACATTAACTACGAATTGGGTGCAAGTAAAATCAGTTTGTATGCCAAGCATCATACGGAAATTTGGGATGCAACTGGATTTAGCGACATTGAGGTAGGAGGGAGTAATAATGAAGCAAGTATTGATAATACACCTCCCGAAGTGGATGTGTTTTTAGAAGATGAAAGTTTTGTTTCTGGTGGCATTGTGCCTCGACAACCTTTGGTATTGGCAAATATCGCTGACATCAGTGGGATTAACCTAACGGGCATAGGTTTAGGGCATCAAATTAAAATTGTGATTGACAATCAAGATGAATTTACCTACAATGCCAACAGTGGTTTTGCCTATGACTTAGGGAGTGCTTCTGCTGGAAAATTAAGATTCCAAATTCCAGACCAATTAGAGCCTGGCGATCATGTATTGAAGTTGACGGTATTTGATGCTTACAATAATGGTGTGAGTGTGGAAGTGGATTTTAGGGTTACTCCAGAAGTCATCATTACTGAATTGCTCAATTATCCCAATCCATTTAATGAAAGCACCACGTTTTCATTTACGCATAATCGGGAAGGGGATGAGTTGAAAGTATCCATTCAGATTTACTCTACGTTGGGCGAGTTAATGGCGGTAATTGATGAAGATATCGTGAATAGTTCATCCACGGTAAATACAATTACATGGAATGGCGTAGGTGATTCAGGACTAAAGTTGAGCAGTGGAATATACATTTACCGTTTAGTGATTCAGTCTCAACAAGACGATCAAATTGGCGTAAAGGCTGGCCGACTGTACTTAGAGAAATAGGAAAATTTATCACGAACCAATCACCGATATTCACTAAATACGCATTCATTCAATAATGAGTGGATATTATGAATGCTCAGGCTACTTTTTGCCTGAGTGAAAAAGTACGAGTGAAAAACCTTTCACCCACATAAGAGACAAATTCTATACGCAAAACACGCAAAAAACTTACCCACAAAAAGAAAGCAAAGAGTGTTTTGCAACTACTTGATAATCAAGTGTATTCACAAAAGGCTTTTGCAAATTTTTAACAATTTTTTCCATTTTAGCTAGAAAAAGCATTAATTTGCAACCTGATATCTTGACTGAGTTCAAAAATATCTTTGCAAATTGCTAAAACTTGTTTTTGTATAACTCCTACTTAGAGCCTGTCTATGGTGAACTACTACAGTTGCTGAAAAAAATTGTTGGATTGGAGCAGTTTTATAACACTTAATTGTATTGTTTTGCAATAATTTGCCTAAGTCGTATAGGTAAGCACTGTTGTACTGTATCTACATCCATCATTTCCAATGTTAATCATTAAGCTCATTCCATCTATTGGAAATGGCATTCAAGCACATACCTACCTATGCTTACCATAACAGGTATGTATTTTACAAAGGGCAATCAGTGACAGTGAAATTTGGAATACTAAAGAAATTAGTAAAACTATGTTGAAAAAAGTTTTTTTGTTATTGATCGGTGGGATTATGCTCCATGCAGCCACCTATGGACAATCAGGGGCTATTCTCGGCCAAGATTCATCTCGAAGACCTATCGTCACCGCAGTCCCTTTTTTATCCATTGCACCTGATTCAAGAAGTTCAGGAATGGGAGATGCAGGAGGTGCGCTTTCTGCCGATGCCAATGCAACGTATTGGAATCCTGCAAAATTAGTTTTTGCTGATAAGCAAATGGGATTTTCACTGTCATTCTCACCTTGGCTAGCAAGAATCGTTGATGACATGTGGTTGGCTTACCTATCGGGATACCGAAAAATTGATGACCAACAGGTATTTGGAGCCTCATTGCGCTATTTTGATTTAGGAAGTATCACATTTACCAATGATCAGGGAGGAACGATTCAGGTGGTTGACCCTAGAGAGTTTGCTGTGGATGTGAGTTATGCACGTAAACTGTCAAATCGTTTTGCCATGTCAGTTGCAGGACGATTCATTTATTCTAACCTTTCAGGTAACTTAAACTGTGCAGGATGCCAGACAAGTCCTGGAGCTACGGCTGCCATTGATATTGGTACATTTTATGAAAATGATGAATTTTCCATTAGTAGTTATCCATCTACCCTGCGTTTAGGCGCTACCATTACAAATTTGGGTCCCAAACTGACGTACACCGATGATAACTCCAGAGACTTTTTGCCGACGAATTTGAGGTTGTCGTCATCAGTGACTTCTGAAATTGATGGATTTAATAAATTGACCTTAGCACTTGATATCAATAAATTATTAGTTCCTTCTCCACCGCAATACGACGATGCAGGGAATATTATTGCTGGAGACGATCCTTCAGACAAGAGTTTATTGTCTGGCGTTTTAGGCTCATTTAGTGATGCACCTGACGGATTTCAAGAGGAACTGAGAGAATTAATGTTTTCCATTGGCGCAGAATATTGGTACAACGATTTATTAGCGTTAAGAGCAGGGTATTTTAACGAACATAGGTTAAAAGGAGCTCGTCAGTACTTTACAGTAGGTTTAGGTTTTAAGTACACCAAGTTTGCTGTAGATTTTTCATACCTGATTGCGACTACTCAGAACCACCCGCTTGAAAATACATTGAGATTCACCATTATGATGAATATTGATCAACAAGAAGCAGAATAATAGTGTTTATCACGAATGGTTTGTTATAGGAAAAATCACTAGATTCTTTCGGTTGTTAAATCATCAAAAAGTGCAGAATCCTTTACGGCTTTAAACTTTTTAATGATTCAA
>JBMYQA010000089.1:0-12419 GCA_049600855.1 Flammeovirgaceae bacterium
AACCTAATAAAGATATGGTCAATGACCCTACAGAAAAAGAAATTTTTTCTCTTCATACAATCAAGGATAAGGTGGCGTCAAAGTTAATTGGTGAAAAAATTCCGTCTGGCAATACTAAAAATAGAGGACAAGCTCTGGAGAAAAGAGTTTTAGAGCTTCTAGGCTATTCAATTGAGGAAAATAAAACATTATATGGAGCTTATCCAGATATTAGAAATCAACTTTTAGAAGTCAAAATTCAGGACTCACCAACAGTAGATTTAGGTAAATATTCACCAGAAATAGAAGAAGTGATTTTTGAAGAATGGAATATAACAACTTTTGATGTTCGGTATTTAATTGCTTTGACAAATCCACATACAGAAATAGTTGAAGGGGTTATCCTATCACCAGGAGAAAAATTAGGTGAAGTTTTTTCATATGTCAAAAGAAAAAGTTTTAAATGTCAACGTTCAATTCCAATGTCTTTTTTTGAAAAGTATTCAGGGAAAGCAGTATTTAATCCAACGTATAAATAGGTTGTGTTTTATACGCATTAGCAACAGCATTTTCTAGTTGAACGAGTAAGCTATCTATCTGCTGATTAGTTGTGTGAATTTTTTTTACAACTTGAATTATTTCAATTGACTCCTTAGAATAGATATTAGGTAATGGATAACTTTCTACATATTGTGAAAAATAGCGTCTACGGCCTGAATATAGCTTATTATTAAAAACTAAGTCATGGTATTTAGTCATTAGTTTTGAGTTTGCAATGCCTTGAATAAGTAATAGTAACTCTTTGTCATTTTCTTTTTCGGCTGCTATCCAATAGCAATTGCCATTTACGATTTTACCAGAATTGTCATAATAAAATCTAGGAGTCTTACTAATATCAGGAAATACTAACTTTGGTAATTGCCAATATGATGGGTTTTGCGGAACCCAGATTTCAAACCAATTTCTTCCTGAATTTATGAGATATTTACGACTTTTTAATTTTTCTTGATGGTTTAAGAAGTATGTTTTTGCCTTAGGGTAATTTTTGAGATCAATAGTTTGTTTTTTACCATCTTCTGAAAAATGTGGGTACAATACTTTGAGCTTCTTAGAATGACAAATTTTCCAAGATTTTATATTCTCTTGAGAAATTAAATCTTTGAGTAACTCATCCTCAGGTTTAGTACCATTTAATTTATCCCAGTTATCACTAATAAAAACCTTATCAGCAGTCGTTTTGATTCCAACTCTTACTTTAAAGTGATCTTTAATTTGAGAGGTTGAGTTATTTTCTATCTGTGCTACCCATAACATCTCTTCTTTTGATAGCATACTCCAAATGTGCTCTTTGGTATTACCAAACTTTAATGTTCCTGATGTTTTCTTATACTTTTTACTATCTACAGAAAAATATCCATTTTTTTTAGTGTTTAATATTTGAAAAATTGATTTTTTAGCTGTCACTTTTCCAGTATATCCATTAAGTTCTTCATAAATTTTAATAAATCTAACTAACGAATTAGGCGTAGTAGTTTTTACTTTTTTTCTTCCAATGAAAATTGCAGGTAAAACTGCCGCATCAAAAAGTTTAGTATCTCCAAGATCTATCACTTCTAATATTTCATAATTTTCAGTTAAAAACTGACGAATACTTGCTCCACTTTTTGTGAATAAATAACGGTTTGATGTAATAACTCCTAAAATACCATCTTCTTTTAAAGCATGCGTCATTGCTATTAAAAAAGGATAGTATAAATCAACCCGACCTTTTAATCCAAACTTTTTAGCGATTAATTGTGCCTTAATAGCACCTAATGTCTGTGTTCGAACATAAGGAGGATTTGCTATAATTAAATCAGCAAAATTATTTAAAGCTTCAGATTTAGAGTTGAATAGTGATAGTTGTTCGGTGGCTAGATCAATAGTATCAAGAAAATCAGCTGTTCTTAAATTGACATGATTATTAAAAGATAGTTTTTTTTCAGCAGTATTGATATAACCTTGATTGGTATCATATCCATATAGTGCAAATTTCGTATTTCTTTCATTTAATATACTGGATATTGCTAATAGTAGTGCGCCATCACCACAGGCAGGGTCAAGTATTTTTAGATTATCACAACTTTGAAATGTAATCAGTTTTTTTGCAAGATAATTTGCTAATTCTTTTGGAGTAAAAGTGGCTCCTGTCTGTTTAATTTGATTAAATTTTTCTTCCATACTTGAGTAAAAATACTAAGCAAAGATACTTATAATCATCATAATACACAAGATGCATTTTATATAAGAATTAAATACTTTTTAATCAAAACTCCTTTCGCAAAAAGATGCCAAAATTACGATCAGTGATTCGCGAAATTTCCCCGAACTCGGTCAGGTTTAGTGCTAATCCAAACTGATATCCCTGTTGATCTACTCCCGCTCTTATGCGCTGGACACTCACCACATGACCGTCTTTATTCAAATTAGAGAACAATTCTAAACTGGTATACAGTTTCCACTGTTCCGTTATGTTAGGTGTAAATCGCGTGATAGAGAACCAAGAATATCCTAATTCCGAATTTAATTCGATGGAAGCTAAAGCATAGATCAGAAAAGACTTTTTAGCTTTAAAGAAATGAATTCCCCCATCCATACCTGCTCCTGAAGTAGCAATACGACCCAACACCGTTCCCCCAAATCCTGATTTACTCGTATAATTCAAATAAGCACCTGTAAATAAATTGGTCTGTTCCTCGTAATCCACGGTAGCCCTTGATCGACTGAAGAGTGACCACCTGCGCTGAGTGTCAAATGTTTTTAACCATTGTGCATCAATAAATATCCGTTCAGTGCCCAGCATGAACTCAAAACTCTGGCTATGTACTTTTGTCAAACCGAGTAAGAGTAGGCTTATGGTGAATATGATTCTCGCTTGGATCATAAGATGGAAGAAAATAGAGCAGGAAGGTATTCCTGCTGTTGCGATGTATTATTTTGAAAGTAACTCCACCACCATTTTTGCAGCGGCGGCTCCTGAGTTTTGCTGTTGACCTGTAACCAAATTTCCATCTGTAATCGCGTAAGAAGAAAACGGGGCAGCGACTTTGAAGGTCGTATTGGCAATTTTTCGAGCTTCGGTTTCAATGCGATAAGGCTGTATTTGTTGCCCTACTGCTTGATCTGCATAATCTTCTTCGGCATCACAGAAGCCTGTCCACGTTTTGCCATCCACTAATAATTTGCCATCAGAAGTTTTGGCTTCGAGCAGCAAAGTAGTAGAATGACAAACCGCAGCACTTGGCTTGCCACTTTCATAAAATTCTACAAAGAGCTTTTCTAAATCCTGATTTCCTCGAAAGGTATACATTGGGCCTTGTCCGCCAACCAAGAAAATCGCATCGTAGTCGGAAGCTTGTACTTCGGTAAGTTTCTTGGTGTTTTGTAATAACTCATTAAACCATTTTTGCTGCATGTAACCTAACGAGATCACATCATGAGCAGCGTAGCCACTTGCATCGGTCGGGTTGGAGTAGGAATCCATCACTACCTTACCGCCTTCAGTAGAAACGAGTTCTACTTCATAACCTGCTTCTTGAAAAGCGTGAAGTGGGTGGGTGAGCTCCGCAGCCCAAAATCCGATGGGCCAACCCGTTTGTTTAGAGGTGGTTGGGCTACTGGCAACCATCAAGATTTTGCCTTTGGTGGGCATGCCATGTGCATGTACATAGCGGGTTTCTTCTTTTATTTTTGATTCCATGATGCGTGCTGTTTGTTTACTGTTGACTCCTTCGTTTTTAGTAGATTGTGACTTTGATGCACAACCTAGAAACAATAGTGCTCCAATTAGTATGATTAAATTTATCTTTTTCATCTGACTTGAATTTTTTAATTAATCTCTAGGTCAAAGTTCACGGTATATGTTATATTAGACAATATACTTACCTGTAATAGTGATACATACTTTTAAGAAAGTATTTTGATAATCAGATAGTTATGCCTGAGTTCTTATACAACAATAAGCTTTATTATAATCCTGTAGAGTTTGCTATGGATCGAATTGGCGGGACTTGGAAGATGCCCATCTTGTGGCGACTGAAAGATCGAGTGATGCGGTACAGTGAATTGAAACGCGATATACCACACATTACCGATAAGATGTTGACGACACAATTGCGGGAATTAGAAGCAGAAGGATTTATTCACCGTGAGGTGTATGCGGTCGTTCCTCCTAAAGTAGAATATTCCATGACGGAGAAAGGAAAAACGTGCATCCCCATTATTGAGACCATTCGGAATTATGGTTTGTATTTAATGGAAGATGCAGGAATTACACATAAATAGCGTTGAGTTCAACCATGAAAGCATTACTTCGAGAAATTCGTCAATGCCAAGTGTGTTTACCCCATTTAGCGCATGGGGTAAATCCAGTAGTAGCGGCACATCCGAAGAGCAAAGTCGCCATTATTGGGCAAGCGCCAGGGAGTGTGGTTCATCGCACAGGTATTCCGTGGGATGACCAGAGTGGTGAACGATTGCGAGCATGGTTGGCAGTGAGTAAGGAATTATTTTATGATCCTGAAGTTTTTGCCATCATTCCAATGGGGTTTTGTTATCCAGGAAAAGGCAAGTCAGGAGATTTACCCCCTCGTAAAGAGTGTGCTCCGCTTTGGCATCAACGTTTACTAGATCAACTGCCCAACCTGAAGCTGACCTTATTAATTGGGGCATATGCCCAAGCCTATTATTTAGAAGGAAAGCGAGCGCGAACCTTAACTGAAACCGTTAAGAACTACCAAGCATACCTTCCTACTTATTTGCCCTTGCCTCATCCCTCGCCTCGAAATAACATTTGGCTCAAAAAGAATGCTTGGTTTGAACAGGAAGTGATTCCGGCATTGCGCACAGCGCTTATGGAAATTTACTAAGCAAGCTACATGAATTTCAGGAAATGGTATAAAACCGCAATCCCTCCTACAATCCAGCAGTAGATGGAAAAGTAAATTAATCGGCCTTGTTTGACAATGCGAATCATGAGGGTACAGGCTAATAAGCCTGTGAGAAAAGCGGCTAGAAAGCCAATGCCAAGCGTTAGCGCATTCATTTGCTCCGTAACGGCACTGGTAGCTTCGCCACTCACTTCTAAGTATTTTTTCACTTTTAATAAGGTGGCTCCTAAAATGGGTGGCAATACCATGAGAAATGAAAAACGGGCTGCTTCTTCGCGGGAAACACCTAGTAAAAGAGAGGTAGATATGGTTGCTCCTGATCTGGAAATACCAGGTAAAATGGCAACTGCCTGAGCCAATCCAATCACAATTGCTTTGAAAAAGCTAACTTCTCCATCTGTTTCTTTGGCTCTTGTGCTAAAGTAAAGCAATAAGCCTGTAATAATGAGCATGGCTCCAACCAACAACACTTTTCCGTCGAACAATGCCTCGATTTCATCCTCCCACAATACGCCCACAACGCCAACGGGAATCATCGAGAGGGCAATTTTTGCGGTATATTGCGTAGCCGTATTCCACTTAAATTGGAGTAACTCTTTTATAATTTGCCAAATGTCTTTCCAGAAGATGATGATGGTACTGAGGGCAGTCGCCGCATGAACGACAATCGAAAATAATAAAGGATCTTTAGGATGAATATCAAGAATTACTTTCCCAAGTTCAATATGCCCACTACTACTGACAGGTAAAAATTCCGTAAGCCCTTGAATAATTCCAAGAATGATTGCTTCTATTATACTCAATTGATGTTCAGTTTAGGTTGAGAAATGAGTTTGTGCAAAAAGGTTAGCACATAAAGGTTCATGAAAATAAGAGTATATTCAAAACCTATGGTAACTATTACATCATTAATAGCTCCGTTATAATGAAGATTAGGTTTGAATATACTCTTACATGAAACAACTAGTGTCACTTATCTAGTAGTTCTTTTTTTTCGTTGCTTTGAAGACTTTCTTTGAGTAGGCTTCTTTGTTGTTGCTGCTTTAGCTTTCGCCGTATTGGTGGAAGCCTTGGTTGCAGTAGGCTTTTTGGGCGAACTTGTAGGTTTTTCTAAAGCTGGAACATCATCGTGAGTCATGATGGCTAAAAACTGAATACCAAATCCTGCTAAGATTACTAAAGGCCCCAGCGTAAGTCCTAAAAAGCCAAAACCAAACTCTTCAGAATCTAAAGACATAATGATAAAACCAGTAATCAATACTGCAATTCCGATCAGCATGTACCGATAGTTTTTCTTACCAAATGCTAAATTACTCTTTTTCATACATCTAAAATTGATCATCAGGCATTGTATCTGCAATTAAGCCTGATTCATGCTAATACAAATCATCTAATTTCATTTTTAAGTACCGTGTTACGGAAGTAAACGCACTTAAAAAACCGATTAAACTTCCAACAATGAGCAAACCTGCAAATACCAAAACGGCATCTTGATACAGTAAAATTGTCCCTAAATAAATGTATTGTTGAATAGCTAACCAAATCAAAGCCACCAGTAAGCTGGAAGCTAAAAAGCCACTTAATGCTCCTTGAAACACCGCTCGAATCAGAAAGGGCTTTTTAATAAAAAAAGGGGTAGCTCCTACTAACTGCATGCTCCTAATGAGAAAGCGCTGCGAAAATAAGGCTAGTTTTATCGAATTATTAATCAAAATCACAACTGTAATCAGTAATATGATGACAAAAATAGCAATCACAAAACCAATGCGTTGGATGTTGATGTTAATCTCTTCTACTTGTTCTTTCGGATAGTAAACCTCAAATACGCCATCAATATTGGCTTCAATTTGTTGTTTGATTTGAGCCATGGAAGTATCTGAGTAGCTATGGGAGGCAATATTGATGATAAAGGCATCGCGTAATGGATTCTCGCCCAAAAAGGAAATAAAATCCTCACCATTATCTTGAATCATCTGCTTGGCTGCATCATCTTTCGATAAGTACCGCACTCTCGCTTGACCATCTTCCAAATCAATATAAGACTGAGCAGTTAATTCATCCCTGATTTGATCTTTCATCTCTTGAGTCAGATCATTCAGTAAGAACACCTTTACTTCAATATCGTTTCGAAGTTTGGCCGTTAGACGATTAGCGCCAATGGCAAAAATGCAGAATAAGCCAATCATAAAGAGTGCCGTTGTGATGCTAAACACCACATTGGTATAAGGATAACTCCCTACTCTTTTTTTTCGTTGATTGGAATTCTTCTTTGCCAAAAGGTTACTCAGTTCTAATGAATAAAATTGAAAAACAAAAGTAGCAATTATTTTGGAGTAGTAAGGACTGCCACTACGGATTCTCCTTGTTTTTTGTTAAAAGAGGAGAGAAGTCGCCTAAAAAACTTCACGACTAATTTCAAAACAGTCTCTTAATATTACGCTGTTTTTTCCCGTTCGGCCTTCTTTCTCCAATAACGCATCAAACCTGCTACGCTCATCCATGATGGATTAGCCGCTTCATACTTCTCTAAATCTTCGGGTTTTACGCCAAAGTCGAGCAATTGTTGTTGCACATAGCTTTGAAATTGAGGCGTTACAAGTACAGGATCTTGCCCACTTTCCCAGCGAGGCTTTATCCAGTTGGCCCAATCATCGAGGTAATGTTCCAATAAATTGAGATGGTGATCAATATCTTCAATGAGGCCAAAGTGAGTGAGGTAAAATTTGGTAGCACCAAGATTTCTAATGAGTTGAATCGATTCTTTCCAATCTTCAATATTAATATCGGGCGGCGGACAAGGAGCTACAGGCATTTGATGATCAATTCGACAGCCTGCCACATCTCCTGTGAATAAATGCGTTCCAATTTGCCAAGCGATATGATGCACGGCATGTCCTGGCGTATGCCAAGCTTTGAGGGTAGTATCGCCAATAACAATTTCCTGCCCATGTGCTGTAACTTTCAACTGATCAGCAGGAATATCTCGCATTTCTCCCCAAAGGCGATCCATGTCTTCTTTGTAAATCCGACGTGCAGATTCCATCAACTTAGCTGGACTAGCTAGGTGTTTTGCGCCAAAAGGATGCAAGTAAATGTCAGCGCCCAACGCTGCAAATGCCCAAGCTGCTCCAGCATGATCGAGGTGAATATGACTTAAAAATACATGTTTAATATCTGATAAGGCATATCCTTTTTGTGCCAATGCTTTTTCGAGATTAGGAAGTACAGAATGAGGGCCGGTTTCAATTAAAATCGGCCCTTCAGAGGTTTCTACTAAAAAGGCTGCAATGGCTTTTTCTACGCCTAAAAAATTTAAGTCAAGTACGGTTATCATGGTGGAGTTAAATTGGTGAGTCGATTGCCAAATTTGCTATAAAATCTCAGTTCATCAAAGAAAATAGGAAGATACCTTTTATTCTCGGTGCTTGTTGGATAAACGGATTGAATTGAGGTAAATCTCTGGTAATCTAGCGCTTAATTTACTCCTTTCAGTTTTTGTTGAAACAGATGTGCTTTATTCATCAAGAAAATCTATAAAATCACTTCTTAAGCTTATACTTTTTCATTAAAATGTCCTATTTTGGTGCTTAGATTACAACAACACAGACATATGCCTAGTCAATACGTTAACGTAAATTACCAATTTCCAGAATCAGAGCTCATTCTAAATAAGGATGGTAGCGTTTATCACTTAAACATTAAGCCAGAACACCTCAGCGATACTGTTTTGGCAGTCGGTGATCCTGGTCGTGTCCATCGGATCAGTCGGCATTTTGATAAGGTAGAGTTTGAGATGAATAAACGGGAGTTTGTTACGCATGTTGGCTACTACAAAGGCAAACGCCTGACGGTGATGTCCACAGGCATGGGCACAGATAATATCGAGATTTTTTTGACAGAATTAGATGCGCTTGCCAATATCGATTTGAAGTATCGGAAGGCAAAAGAGGAACACCGCAGCTTAAATATCATTCGAATAGGTACTTCGGGGGCAATGCAAGAAGATTTAGTAGTCGGCACTACGTTAGTTTCTGATTATGCAATTGGTTTGGATACCTTGATGTGTTTCTACAAACTCGAACAAACGGAATTTGAATCCATTATCAGTGATGCATTACAAGAACGATTACAGCTCCCATTTCGTCCTTATTGTGTGCAAGGATCTACGCATTTGCGCGATGTGATTGGGAAAGATATGGTATTTGGAAATACACTTACTGCTCCAGGGTTTTATGCGCCTCAAGGTCGAAAATTGCGCTTAGCTTTGGCTAACCCTGATATGATTAATGATATTGCCAATTTCAGCGATCACAAATTTTGGATTACCAATTTTGAGATGGAAACCGCAGGGTATTATGCTATGGCACGCTTACTAGGTCATCGCGCCATTTCTGTAAATGCAATTATCGCAAATCGCATTTCCAATACTTTTGCCAAAGAAACTAATAAAGTAGTTGATCAAGTGATTAAGCAAACCTTAGAGCAAGTGCTTGAATTGTAAGTATCAAACCACCGCAGGTGATGGCTAAACCTGCAATAGTTTCGAATCAGAGCATGCTATTTCTTTTTCGGCTGAACCATGAAGTCTTTCGTGACCTCATCCAACTTCTTCACCTTATACTCAAAGTCGCCTTTGAGTTGATCTCTAATTTCTTTCAAGCGATCCAACAACTCATCAACCTCTTCTGGTAGGGCATCATTTAAGGTTTCTTTAATGCGTTTGGTTAATGTTGGGGATTTGCCATTTGAGGAAATCCCAATTTTCAAATCTCCTTTTTTTACGATGGAGCACAAGTAGAAATCGCACAAATCAGGGGTGTCAGCTACATTGGTCAATAAGTTTTTCTTCTTTGCGCGCTTCTTGATTTTAGCGTGTAGTTTTCTTGAATCGGTAGCCAAAATCACCAAATCCTTTCCTTTAAGGTCTTTTTTCTTAAAAGGACGCTCAATTAACTTAACGGTTGGGTGCGCAGCCGCTAAGGTTCGGATTTCCTCTTGTAATATTTCCTTTGCCACTAAGGTGACATTTGCTTTCGGGCTGCTTTTGAGTACTGCCGTTAACTTTTCCAAGCCTACATAGCCCCCCCCAACAATGAGCAGCTCCAATTCGTGTAGTTTAAAAAAAACAGGGAACATCACATTCCCTGAGTCTTGATCCATGTACATGGTAGTTCAGGTTATTTTTTTAGCTCAAATGCAATATTTAGTGGTTTGTTTTGCTTATTGCTAAGGCTTGTGCTATATCTGCGACAATGTCATCAATATGTTCCAAGCCTACCGATATGCGTACTAAACCATTGGTAATTCCTACCGCCAACCGATCTTCTTCAGCCAATTTAGAGTGGGTAGTCGAAGCGGGATGGGTAGCAATGGAACGGGTATCGCCTAAGTTGGCACTGAGTGAAATTAGTTTCAAGGCGTTGAGGAAGTTTTTTCCTCTTTCTAAGCCGTCTTTTAATTCAAAGGTCACGATTCCCCCACCCATGCGCATTTGTTTTTTGGCAATTTCATGACCGAGATGTGTCTCTAAAAATGGGTAATTGACCTTACTGATGGCTTCATGACCTGTTAAGTGCTGGGCTAAAGCAAGGGCATTACTGCAATGTTTATCCATGCGAACGGCCAGTGTTTCTAAGCTTTTCGACAAAATCCACGCATTAAATGGCGATAAGGAAGGCCCTGTTTGACGATTAAACTTTCTGATTTGATCAATTAAATTGGCCTTGCCAGCAATGATTCCGCCAAGTACCCGACCTTGTCCATCTATAAATTTAGTAGCGGAGTGCGTGACTAAGTCCGCCCCATATTTTGCAGGGTTTTGGAGGTAAGGCGTAGCAAAGCAATTATCAACATTAAAAATCAATCCGTGTTTTTTAGCTAATTGCCCAGTCCATTCCAAATCTACAATATCAAGCCCTGGGTTAGATGGCGTTTCAATAAACAACATCTTTGTATTTGGCTGAATTAAACTTTCCCATTCATCCGTTTTTTTCGTATCTGCAAAAGTATGTGTGATGCCAAACTTGGGTAGAATGGTGGTAAGAATTTGAAATGAAGAACCAAATAAGGCACTGGAAGCCAGAATATGATCGCCTGATTGGAGTAGTCCGGCCATGCTCGAATAAATAGCCGACATCCCGGTAGCAGTAGAAATGGCCGTATCTGTCCCTTCTAATGCAGCAATTTTTTGTTCTAACTCAATGCAGTTGGGGTTAGAAAAACGGCTGTAAATATTTCCTTCGATTTCATCAGCAAACATTGCCCGCATTTGCTCAGCATCTTCAAAGACAAAACTGGATGTATTGAACAAAGGCACACTGTGTTCTCGATGTTGAGAGCGTTCCGTCTGCAAACGAATAGCTTTGGTTTCGAAATTCATGGTAATGGAGCATTATATGCTGAAATTGTGTGGTATGCCGCACAATTTCTCTAGTAATAAATGGCAATTATTAGTATTGCAATAAATAGTAAAAGCAAAGGTAGTTATTGGGCAATAAGCTCAATAATACAATTTTCTATAAATCTAAGCTTATTTTGACACAAAAAAGCGCTCTGCAACCTGATCGGCTAATAGTTTTCCCTTTTGCGTTAAATGCATCACGCGATTTTTGAGGGATAAGGTGCCTTGAGCTTGTTGAAAATCAAGTTCTTGTGCCTGTTCTTGTGCAAGATCATAAGCACAATTATCCAATAAAAAATCTAAACTACAACCCCAGGAAGTACGCAAACTCGTCATAATATATTCATTGATGCGATCGGCTTGGGTCAATACTTCTTTTTCGAAGGGAATTTGTTGTTGGGCTAAACTTTTGATGTATCGCGCATTATTTCGGACATTGTATTGCCTGGAATGCCCATTAAATGAATGTGCACTTGGCCCTATTCCCAAATAAGGAACCCCTAGCCAATAGTTCGAATTATGTTTGGAATGCCAACCTGCTAAGCAGAAATTAGAGATTTCATATTGTTGGTAGTGATGATCAGCTAATGTGGAAAGTAAAATTTCAAATTGCTCTGCTGCAAATTCCTCATGAATAGGAGGGAGTTTATGCTGTCTTTCCCATCGCCCAAATACGGTTTCGGATTCAATCGTGAGGCAGTAGGCAGAAATGTGTTTGGGAGCTAAAGCGAGAGCTTGTGCTAAATCTTGATGCCAAATGTCATGTTGGTAAATTCCCGAATGGGCTAAGTCATCGTATTGCGTGGGTACTCCATAAATGAGATCAATGCTGATATTCGTAATGCCAATATCTTGAGCGTGTTTCACACAATTAATTGCCTCGTTACGGTTATGTGCCCGATTCATAAACCGCAAATGTGGCTCATGAAAGGATTGGATTCCAATACTTAAACGATTGATTCCTGCTTGTTGTAATTCGTTTACCTTTTTTAGAGAAAGATCATCAGGATTGGCCTCAAGTGTGATTTCTGCAGTTGGATGAACAGGAAATACGTCTTGAATGGTATTCAGTAGTTGACGTATTTCTTTATCGTTTAATAAAGAAGGTGTGC
>JBMYQA010000089.1:12429-20305 GCA_049600855.1 Flammeovirgaceae bacterium
TGGTATTCAGTTCTTCATTCAGATAGTTTTGCTGTAGGCGAATTTCTTGTTCAAGCGCAGCTACTAAATCAGCTTGTCGTGTCGTATTGGTACTAAAATGGAAATCACAATAGTAACAAGCTTGTTTACAGAACGGGATATGTAGGTAGATTCCAGCCAAAAAGTGATGCGTTTTACAGAATTTAAGTCAATCTATTTCTCGATTGTTGCTAGACCATTTACTTTCGCAGGCAAAGGTAAGTATTCTTATCCTTCATCATCAACTCTATTTCCAGTGAAAATAAAATTAGTAAGCTTATTAATATTGTTAGGACTAAGTAGCATGGCCATGGCTCAGGAAGAAGAACCTCGGGCAGATGAGGTGACTTCAGATTCTACGAAAGTAAAGCCGAAAAAGGATAAGATTAAGGTGCCATTTCGTCCGAAACTTAGAGGGATTAAGTTGGGAACAGATTTATATCCCATTGCATTTACCATTTTTGAGAAAGATTTTACAGGTTATGAGTTGAATTCAGAGTTTGTGTTTGATAATAAGTTTTTTATCAATGCGGACTTTGGAAGTCAAAATGCCGAGCGGCAAGATGATGAGCAGACTTTTGTTTATACCAATAAAGGCACCTATTGGCGATTAGGACTCGACTACAACTTTATGCATAAGACATTTGATGAGGAAGCGTTGTTTGTAGGGATGCGTTTTGGCAATGCTTCTTTTGATCATAAAGCAAATTATACCAGTACTACAGATGCTTGGGGGGATCAAGCTACAGAAGTGAGTCTGCCCAATCAGACGGCTAGTTGGCTTGAGCTAAATTTAGGCATGAAAGTGAAAGCCATTGGAAATTTCCATTTATCAGCCATTTTGAGGGGCAAGTTTTTGTTATCATCTCCAAGTGAAGAGTTGTTATCAGTGGTCGAAATGCCAGGATTTGGGATTAATCGTAATACAGTCACAGGCTCAATTGGGTATCGTGTAAGTTATATGATTCCTGTACAAAAAGGACAACGGATAAAAAAATCCCCTAAGTTAAAGAAAAACAAAGGGGAGAAGAATCTTGAGAAAAAGTTGACACCCACCGATGAAGAAGAATAAGCGATTATAGATGTTCCATTAAGTATTTGTAGAGGGCTACCATGCAATGGATATCATATTTATGTACTTTTTCATCAGGAGTATGCACATTATCTTCAGGAGCTCCAATAAAGCACCAATCGAATGGATATTGAGAAGCCTGTAGTTCAAGGCCATCACTGCCACCAGATCGTTCAACCTCCAATTGGTAATCCACATTAGAAGCTTCGGCTAATGCCCTGATTCGATCGATGTAGCTTTTTCTTGGAATACCACGATCTCTTAAGGAAATCGCTACTCCTTTACCATGTTTGATGCCATTGGTTACCCACGTAATATCTGAAATGAGTGCTTGCTTTACGCCGTAGGTTTCGTAGATGTATTTTGCCAAAAACTGTACGGTACCTCCACTGTGCTCTTCGTAAGTAGAAAAGCAGATGACACCATTTTCTAAGGTTTCCGCCACTTGTAAGGCATTCCAACAACCAAGGCGATTGTCTAAATAACACGATTGTACAAAATGATCACTTGTTCGGAAATCACATTGGAATACGAGCTCTGTACCTCGTTCTATTTCACGATCGTATTTGTAGTATGCATGCTTATCGCCTGACTTGTAAGCCATTTCACATACAATTTTCCCTTGAGAATCTTCGCCAGTAAGTACGTAGTTTTCTTTCTTTTGAGGGCCGCCAATAGATACCAATTCGCGATCGTAACGAACCATAAATCCAATACTATCCATGTGGGCGAAAATGGCTGTTCGGGGTTCGCCAAAAACTAACATTAAACAATCTTGGAACTCTTCGCCATAAACGAGTTTAGGCTGAACTTTCCAATTTTCTTGATGCTGTTCTACGTAATCAATAATGAATTTCTGCATGAGTCCTTCATTTCCTGAAGGCCCGTGCACTTGGCAAAGTTGTTTGAGTAGGGAAAGGTCTATATGTTGCCAATTCAAGTCGTTATACACATCTGGTTGTTTAGTCATGCTAGCAATTATATGAAAACGATTGCGTAATTCCCAGCAATCAAAACATCTTTTCCCACTAATGTAAGTAAAATAAACAGATTAGAGATGTACAATATGTTCTGGGTAAGATGCAATTAAAAATTAGCTCAGCTGTAACAATTGTACTTACTTTAAAATATGGCATTATCATGTAGTTTGTCAGCCAATCTACTTGTTTTAACATACTGCTTAGCAATATCAATGCTCGTTGAAAACTAAAACATATTACTTATCTTTGCAACTTTGTCAGAAATGGAGTACACATGAGTCAAGCGGTGAAAATATCAGGGGTAATTATCACTTATAATGAAGAACGGAATATTAAAGATTGCATTTTATCTATAAAGGATGTCGTAGATGAAGTATTAGTGGTAGATTCATTTTCTACTGATAAAACCGTTGAGATTTGTGAAAGCTTAGGAGCTAGGGTAATTAAACATCCGTTTGAAGGCCATATACAGCAGAAAAACTATGCCATGGAGCAGAGCACTTATGATCATGTACTTTCATTAGATGCTGATGAACGAGCTTCAGAAGAGATGATCGCGGTGATTAAGCAGGCAAAGGAAAAGTGGCAGGGTAGTGCATATAAATTCAATCGGCTAAATAATTACTGTGGCGCATGGCTAAAAAGGAGTTGGTATCCTGATGCTAAAATTAGACTGTGGGATCGTAGAAAAGGAAAATGGGGGGGAGAGAACCCACACGATCGGGTTATTGTGAGCGATGGCGATATCACTAAAGTAAAGGCAGATATTATTCATTATGCCTATGCCGATTTGGAGGAACATTTTCATCAAGTTACTAAATTTGCCATCATCGCAGCAAATGCAAAATACAAACAAGGGAAAAAAGCATCTTTCCTAATTCATGTACTGATTGGCCCTTGGTTTAAGTTTATCAAAAGGTATCTATTTCAGTTTGGTTTTTTAGATGGCTATTATGGCTTTATTTTCAGTGCTTTAGCTGCTTTTGTGAATTTTAAGAAATACCTTAGACTCTGGGAATTGAATAGAAATGCAAAACGAAAATAACTTCTTGAATGTAACAGTAATCATAGCAACCTACAATATGCCAGCATGGCTTGAAAAAGTATTGTGGGGATATGAACAACAAACTTATCCTCATTTTGATGTGATTATTGCTGATGATGGGTCAGGTGATGAAACGAAACAGCTTATTGATCGATTTATCGCTAATGGTAAGTTAAAGATTACACACCTTTGGCATGCAGATGAAGGTTATAGGAGACAAACAATTCTGAATAAAGCGATTGTAGCTGCTTCAGGGGAGTACATCTTATTTACTGACGGCGATTGCATTCCCAGAAAAGACTTTATTGAAACTCATATAAAATATGTGGAGGAGAATAGCTTTCTTTCAGGAGGGTATTGTAAGTTACCTATGGAGTTAAGTAAAGTGATTAGCCAAGCAGATATTGAGTCTCAAAACTGTTTTGATCCTAAATGGTTGAAAGCAAGGGGATTGACAGGGGCTTCTCAACTCAGAAAACTCTCCGCTAGTGAGCGTTGGGGTAAGTTTCTAGATTTTATTACTCCTGCTGGAGCTACATTTAATAATTGCAATACATCTGCATGGAAAAAAGACTTAGTAGCTGTTAATGGTTATGATGAACGCATGCAGTATGGTGGGCCTGACAGGGAAATAGGGGAAAGGTTAGAAAATAAGGGCATCAAAGGCAAGCAAATTCGACATCGAGCGATCTGCATTCATTTAGATCACGCTCGTGGATACAAAACCAAAGAATCTCTTGAACGAAATTTAAAAATTCGTAAGGATACTAAAATACAGAAAAAAACGTACACGCCTTTTGGCATCCAAAAAGAAACAAAGGTTTAAGCCGATAAACAGGATGAATACTGCATTTTTGCAAGTAGTCTGCTGTTTCTGAAACTAAAATTTGTTGATAAAACTGCGCAGCATAGCGCTACTCCACTTCAATCTTATTGCCTTTTTTAGTCTCTAAATAAGCTGCCGAGTGTCAGTCCCACAAAAATACCACATTCATGCTGTCTACCTGCCTAATAAACTGTAGGCTACTGGTGTTTGAAAATAGTCAACTAAACAAACTTTTCATGGAGAAAACGTATAGTAATAGTTTTTATAATAATCGACATAGCAATACGATATATTCTGCTCAAACGGTCTGTAAACTTGTTAAAGATTTAATCGAACCAAATAGTGTTGTTGATATTGGCTGCGGAGTTGGTACTTGGCTAAGAGTATTCCAAGATTCTGGTGTAGAGGAAGTATTTGGTGTGGAAGGTGAATGGGTAGATAAATCCATGGCAGTAATTGCTCAGGAAGATTTTATGAAGACTAATTTAGAAAATCAGCTAACCCTTGAACGAAAATTTGATTTAGCGATATCTTTAGAAGTAGCTGAACACATTCATGAACATGCGGCTGATCAGTTTGTTGAGAATATTGTGAATCTAGCACCTGTCGTATTATTTTCGGCTGCTATTCCTCTACAAGGAGGGAAACATCACGTAAATGAGCAATGGCCTGTATATTGGAGAGAGAAATTTGCTCAGCATAATTATGTGATCATTGATTGCATCCGTCCACATATTTGGGAAGATACTAAGGTTGAAATGTGGTACGCACAGAATACATTTATATATGCTGATAAAAATAAGCTAGATGAATATCCCAAGCTAAAAGCTAATTATGTAGAGAATCCTATGATGTTAGAAGTGGTATTGCCGCGGTTTTATGAATTTAAGTTGAAGCGATGGCCATTTATGAAAGCGTTAAAGAATAGAGTTAAACGTGCTATGAATATTCCCTATTAAATATGGGAGGCAACGAATTCCTCAATAGTTATCAATCGAAAACTTAAAGGAAAGCCTAGAAGAGTAGGTATGGGTTAGAGGGGGTGATTTAAAAGTAATCCTCTTTTAACCCGACCTGTTTTGCTTTCTGTTTCTTTTTGAAGAGTGAAGAAAACTCTTTTTTCTCCTTTTTAAGGTCTTTTTTAATTTTATTGACGACCTCTTTTTTGTCGTAGGCAATTTTATAATCGCTCGGTGTGCCTTTAATTACCAAAAACAAATTACCATTGCCTAAACCATCATCTTCAATTGCGCCAAAGGCTTCATCTTTATCAGGCTTTTTAAAGTTTTTGAGCGGAATTTGTACATGATATTCCATATTCCCATCAATTTCTTGAGTGCCCCTAATAAACATATTCCCAATGCTCGACCGAATTTCCATTCTGGG
The DNA here is from genome assembly GCA_049600855.1 of Flammeovirgaceae bacterium. GTDB lineage: Bacteria > Bacteroidota > Bacteroidia > Cytophagales > Flammeovirgaceae > JBMYQA01. The sequence goes on from JBMYQA010000089.1 coordinate 17,757, forward strand.
CAACGTCATGACATTCTGATTGATAAAAATGGTATCAGAAAGTTCAGAAAAGCTGATGTTTTCTAAATCTTTATTTTGCATGAATGAAGCCAACCGAAGCATGGGTTCGTACTGAAGTAATTTCCCATTTCGGATATTACCTGCAATAACGGCATCCATCAGATGCCATTGCGTATTCCATTGTTGGTCGAAAATTAATTGTGCAGCAAGGTGGGCATTTAGCTCTCCTTCTAAGTTTTTGTAAGAGATGGCATCAAGATCAAAGTCATTGAAAGTTTGGAATAAGGAACGTACATTAATTTGATGGAGCTGCGCATTACCTGCATACATAGATGCTTTTTCGTCCAATTCAAGTAACCCGTCAAGCACAACAGTTCCATCAAAAAGTTTTGCCCCCAAATTGACAAATCGAATTTGTTCTTCAGCTTCTGATGTAATTGCTCCACGCACTGCTTTGGCGTGCCAAGTATCGTAAATGAGTTCGTTTACGGCCAAATCGAGACTAAATTTAGGGAAGGAGTTTGTTTGGTTACTGCCTGAATGCGTAGATGAATTTGGGCTTATGGAAAGCAACTGATTAAAGTTTAATCGCTCAGATTGGATACGCAAATGCGGAACGAGTGTTTGCCATTTTCCTTGCAATAATTGATTCCAGTTATTCACCTTGCCTTGAATGTTAAAATCCGAGTCAGCTATTTTTCCACTAGTTGGATGAATAACCAATTGTTGCCGCTTTAATTCAATCAATGTACTGTCGATATAGAGGGTATGTGGGTAATTTTGAGCTTTAAGCGTTAGCGTTTTACAGGCAACATGACCTGTCGCTTTGAAATTCCACGTACTCGTTAAATCTCCTGCAAGCTTAAGATTGGTGGTGAGTATGCCACTTGCTTCTTGGAGTGCTTCTATGGGATAGAAATGGACAATATCACGGAGGTTTAAACGGGTATTTACCTGCATGGCAATGATTGGTTTTCGGAAGTCGTAGAGTGAAAAGTTTCCTGAAAACGCTTGACCTTTGAGTAAACCTTGAATGCTATCGAGTTGGAGTGTCGCTGAGCTAAGTTGTCGCTGTTTACCATTATTGAAAGTACCCTGAAACGCTAAATTAGTGATGGATGCGTCATAATCAGGATGTGTGAGCGATACATTATGGCAACCAAAGGCGACCTGAATATGGGGTTGTTCTTGAGCGTTCAGCTTTCCATCTAACACTGCAGAAAAATAGGCTTTTCCCTTGGTGTTGTACGTACTTAACTGCGTGCGTACTCCTTGTGGACTAAAGGCCAGCAATGTGTTGAAATTCGTGTTTTTTCCATCCAGTTTTAAATAAAGGTGTTGTTGGTTGCTGGGTTCATAAACACCTTCTAAATTAAACTTGCCTTGCCCTATTTTAATCGAAGAAGGATAAATGCTAATGGTTTTTTCTTTTGGCTGATATTGGATGAAGCTATTTACGTGTAGGGCCTTATTTTCAGCATAATGCTGTTTTTCCAATGTAATTTGATGGATCATAGACTTGCCCTCCAAAGTGGTTTCAATGATATCATTTCGATAACTTAATTTTGAAACTACATCCTCTAATTTTAAGTGATAATGCTGTTGTTTAGGATGATATTGGAATAAAAAATCAATGTTTTTGAGGCGAATTCGGTTGAGATGAAGTGAAAAGTGTTGGTTAGCAGTAGATTCCGCATGCTTAGGAGATTTAGTGAATTTAAAATTATGGATACCCTTTTTGTCCGTTTGTAAGTTTACACCACCATTTTCGGCATAGAGTTGATGCAACTGATAATTCCCATTAATCAGATCGAGTACATTAAAGGTAAAATAGATGGTCTGGAAGTGTGCTAAGGTATCAGGCTGTGCCGGATTAGAACCATAAATGACCAATTGATTAAAAGCAATGGATACATCGGGAAAGTTAGGAAGTGCTGTTACCTTAATTTGCGGTGCATGCACTTTTACCGCAAGGTGCTTATTCGCATCGTGTATAAAGCGTTGAATCAGTTGATCTTGCATGAGATACACACCACTTACTAAGGCGAGTGTAAACAGGCCAAATCCGACACTCAACCAAAAAAGAAGTCGTTTAAAAGGGGTATTGATGAAGCGTTTATAAAATAATTTGGGGGTCATGGTTCATTGTTAAAGATATATGATGTGGCTATCGCTTGTCAAGATCAACTCGCTCAATCGAAGAGAAATTAATCCACCTAAAGTCGATGAACACACAAGTAATAAATTTGCATCACAAGAATATTAAGGAACGTGTAAAGAATAACTTATAAATTTTGAATGCCTCTTTTTGGACTATACCACGTCAAAAATACTCAACGTAGCAATGCTATGTTTCCGTTTTTTTCTTGTCTAGCCCAAAAACTGACTACTCAAACCATTATAACTCATTCTTTACCCGTTCCTAAGTTAAAACTACAAATTTTATCTGTGAATTGAGACATGTTACGAACAACAAAAAGTGGGGAAAATCTGCCTTATTTGGCATTAGAGCTGGTTTTTTTTATCAAAAAGTGTATTTTCGCAAGCTA
>JBMYQA010000090.1:0-20268 GCA_049600855.1 Flammeovirgaceae bacterium
CTTGCCAATGCTTCTCTTCTTTCAATAATTCTTTTCCATATTGATACTTTTGTTTTACTTTCTGAGATTGCCCAAAAAGCCCAAAAGCGAAGAATTGTAAGCTCAGTAAAACCCAAATAAATCCTTTCATTGCCATCATAATTTTCTTCAATAAACTATCTATCTATTCCCACTCAATCGTTGCTGGCGGTTTAGAACTGATATCATATACCACACGATTCACCCCTTTTACCTGATTGATAATTTTTGTACTGATTTCAGCTAAAAACTCATAGGGCAAATGACACCAATCAGCTGTCATGCCATCCAAACTCGTTACTGCACGAAGACTTACGACACTTTCATAAGTTCGTTCATCTCCCATTACTCCCACTGACTGCACTGGTAAAAGCATTGCTCCTGCTTGCCAAACATCATCATACAAGCCACTGTCTTTCAATCCCTTAATAAAAATGTGATCTACTTCTTGCAATATACTTACTTTTTCGGGGCTTATTTCACCGAGTATTCGAATACCTAAGCCTGGCCCAGGAAAAGGATGTCTGCCCAGAATGTTCGGATCAATTCCTAAGGACTTCCCTACCTTTCTCACTTCATCTTTAAATAAGGTGTTCAAAGGTTCAACGACTTTTAGCTTCATATAGTCTGGCAAACCGCCAACATTATGGTGCGATTTAATTGTTGCAGAAGGGCCTTTCACCGATACCGACTCAATAACGTCTGGATAGATGGTACCTTGTCCTAACCAACTCACATCTTCAATGGCATGTGCTTCTTTATCGAATACATCAATAAATACCTTACCAATTGCTTTGCGTTTACCTTCAGGATCAGTCACGCCAGTTAATGCTTCGTAGAACATTGATTTAGCATCTACCCCTTTTACATTTAATCCCATGTGTTCGTAAGAACTCAGTACATCTTCGAACTCATGCTTACGCAACAAGCCATTATCCACAAAAATACAGTGCAGCCGATCGCCAATGGCTTTACTAATAAGCACAGCCGCCACGGTTGAATCTACTCCACCAGATAGCCCCATCACAACTTGATCATTTCCCAACTTTTGTTTCAGCGCTGCTACCGTGCTGTCTACAAAAGCATCAGGAGTCCAATCTTGTTTACAATGGCAAATGTGTGCTACAAAGTTGTGAATAATCTGTTTTCCTTCAATGGAGTGCGTTACCTCTGGATGAAATTGGAGTCCAAACGTATCCTCACCTTTTATGTGAAATGCGGCAACAGGAATATTTTGGGTACTTGCCACCACTTCAAAGTCTTCAGGAAGTCGCTTAATGGTATCGGCATGCGACATCCACACTTGTGAATCCATAGATACCCCAGCCATGAGTGGAGATTCGTGTTTTACCTCACTTAAGTTGGCTCTACCATATTCTCGATGGGTAGAACGCATCACCTCACCACCACACTGATGCGTCATGAGTTGCGCTCCATAGCATACGCCTAGCAGTGGTAGCTTTCCACGAAATGCCTCTAAATCAAAACGTGGGGCTCCTTCTTCTAAAGTAGAAAAAGGGCTGCCTGATAAAATAACACCTTTTACTGAGGAATCTATTTCAGGAACACTGTGAAATGGATGGATTTCACAATAAACATTTAGCTCGCGAACTCTACGGGCTATAAGTTGGGTATACTGTGACCCAAAATCGAAAATGAGGATTTTTTCTGCCATGGCGCAAAAGTAAGAAAATTCAGGTTCTGCATAGAAGTTGTGGCAAAAATTTCTACTGAATACGATTTCTTGTTCCTACAAACTGGTTAATTCCCTGAAGCATGCTAGTTTTGAGCATTACCAAATCTCGAATAGCTCAGCTCAAACATGTCAGTATACGATTGTTTAATTATTGGAGGTGGACAAAGTGGACTTGCCGTGGCCTACTACCTGCGAAGAAGTAAAATTAATTACCGCATCTTAGATGAACAAAGTCAAGCGGGTGGTGCTTGGATACATGTTTGGGATTCACTGAAACTTTTTTCCCCAGCTGAGCACAGCTCTCTACCCGGTTGGTTAATGCCCAAAGGTGTGGAAGCCTACCCTTCTAAAGCTGAAGTGATTGACTATTTACAACACTATGAGCAGCGCTATCAATTTCCGATTCAACGAAATACGGAGGTATATCGGGTTAAAAAAGAAGCGCAACTATTCGTTGTGTATACCTCAAAAGGGGTATTGAAGTCCAAAACTATTGTGAGTGCAACAGGCACTTGGAAAAAGCCATACATTCCTAGCTATCCGAATCAAGCTCTTTTTGAAGGCAAACACGTCCATTCTGCTCAGTATACCAATCCTGGTGATTTTGTTGATGAAGCCATTTTGTTGGTTGGAGGTGGAAATTCAGGGGCACAAATTCTGGCCGAACTTAGTCAAACTAACCCAGTCACTTGGATTACGCTAGATCCGCCTAAATTCTTACCTGATGATGTTGATGGCCGCTATTTATTTGAATATGCCACGAAATTGTACCAAGCCAAAAAAGCAGGGCTTCCTCCGCCTCCTAAAGCAAGCCTTGGCGATATTGTGATGGTTGAAACCGTAAAAGAAGCGCGATCAAGAGGGGTGTTAGTTAGTCAGCCACCCTTCACAGCATTTACTGCCACAGGAGTACGATGGGATGATGGTCGGGAGTTAGCTGTAGATACGGTGATCTGGTGTACTGGATTTAAGTCCGCTTTAACGCACTTAACGCCACTTCAAGTTATTAATTCACAAGGACGGGTGGCTACTGAAGGAACTAAAGCAACAGCCATTGATGGACTTTGGCTAGTCGGGTATGGCGGTTGGACAGGTTTTGCCTCTGCCACCTTAATTGGTGTGGGCAGAAGTGCTCGGCAAACGGCAAAAGAGGTGACTGACTTTTTGAAAAGCTTAGAGACAGTTTGAGGTAACAGCAAAAAGTTGTACGATTTAAAGCCCACTTTAGGCGAAATCTTTTTTGTATATTTATCGTAGATCGGATTATAAGCCATTCAGTTAGGCATTGCATCATTCATGCTGAATGCTGCTATTTTTCATATTTTCCGCCAAAATACACCGTAACCTAAATAATCTTCTACCATGATCCGCGTATTTTTTCTTTTGCTCGCAGTCGTTTTATTTCCCGCTTGCGAAGATGCTGTTCCTGATACAAGTGCATCATTTCAAATCACCATATCCAATAAATCTGCTGGAGCATTGGCAACCAATTTATCAAGTGGTGTGTACTTATTAAAGAAAGCTGGTTTTCCTTTATTCATTAACGATGCGCCCGATTTGGGCAAGGGCTTACCAAATATTGCCGGAAATGGAATAGTCGAACCCCTATTGAGTAATCTGACGGCTGATGTTCAGGTGTTACAAGCGGGTTCATTTAACAGCATTGTGCCAGGTCATTCCGTTACTATTGAAGTAGATGCTAGCTATGGCACTTTTTTTAACTTTGCTACGATGTTTGTAGATTCTAATGACTTGTTTTATTCTTTCGATGAAGATGGCATCCACTTATTTGAACCCAACGGTGATCCTGTTACAGGAAACTTCACTTCAAAAGTGTGGTTGTGGGATGTGGGTACTGAACAAAACCAAGCCCCTTATGTCGGAAGTTTCCAACCACCACGACAAAGCTTTATTGGAGAGGGAGAAGCAGAAAATGGAACAGTAAGCTTAGTGAATGATGAATTTACTTACCCTGCCAAAGCCACTATTATTGAAGTATCCATTCGTTCAACACGTAATTAATGAAAACACTTGTCACTTGCTTACTCCTGATCTGCATCAGTCCGCTCGCCTTCTCCCAAGGTTGCAGCGATGCAGGATTCTGTACCATGGGAGCCATGAGGCCTGATCAAAACTTCAGCAGAGAAACCAAATTTAAACTTCGAAGCCTTGGTATACAGTATTACCGTGGTCAGACTACCCTCAGTCCTGTTATTGATGCCATCACGTTGGATTTTAACTTTACGGTTAAGCAAAAGTATGGCATTCAAGTGAAGCTGCCTTATCAATATGTAGAAGGCACTTTTGGCTCCAATCATGGTTTTGGTGATATTTCATTGAGTGTTACCCGAGACCTCATTAGCAAACCCAATTGGGATTTAAAAGGAAGTATCGGTTTTAAAATTCCAACGGGTAACTCTAGGGATCAAGGGGAAAATGGCTTAACGCTGCCGATGTATTACCAAACGACCTTGGGGAGTTTTGATGTAGTGGCGGGAGTTTCTTACTTATCCAAAAATTGGTTGTTTGCCGTTGGTTATCAGCAAGCCCTCACTTCTAACGACAACGATTTTACGTATGGAGAATGGGTACGTTTTGCGAATAAGGATTACTTACATCAATACCATGTAGGCGTAGGCTTGCGCAGGGGAACGGATATCATGTTTCGCGCAGAACGCAATTTCAGATTTTCGAACTATTCTTTCAATCTCGGATTATTGCCCATCTACCGCATTACGGAAGATCAAGGCATCATTCGCACAGGAGAAGGAGATCGTGTTCCTCGAACAACGGGTTTAGCACTCTCGGCACTCGCAGGGGTAACGTATCACCTAAATGTCTCCAATACCTTCAAGCTGCTTTACGGCTATAAAATCACTGATCGCGAAACCAACCCTGATGGTTTAACGAGAGATTGGGTGTTTAATGCGACTTATGAGGTGCGATTTTGATAGCTGATCAGTAAAAGGGATTGCCTAACTGAATAGACAATCCCTCATTAATATAAACCTACCCTTTTCTTATTCCACCATCACCTTCACTTGATCAGCTCGCTCTCCTTGTGTAATTACCACAATGTAGAGTCCTGATTGTAAAGTTTGCTTGAAATCGAGGGTTAAGGTAGAAGCTTTCAAATCTGTTTTCGGGTCAAATAGTTCTTGGTAAACCGATTTGCCTTCCAGATTGAGCACTTGTACTTGCATTGGTTCCTCGCTATCGGGAGCAATAAAACGCAGGTTCATTTGATTTCCATCAGATGGATTCGGGAAAGCCACCGCCTTAAATGCAGCTTCAGGATTTAGACTTGCATTCACATCCACTTCAAACTCCCAAGTAAAGGCCGTTTCTAGTGTTTTGCCAAACAAGTCTTCCACTTCTTTGGATAACGTGGCACGCAACTTTCTGCCACGGGTTTCGGCAATCACCTCATCATCCATAAATAAATCAAGTGATGAACCCGAAAGCTCGGCGGCAATCTGGTATTGCTTACCCGTAACCGCATCTTCTACGATAAGTAAACTATTATCATAACTTTCAGCGCGCATGTTTTCAGAGAATCGTAAGGAAACGGAATCCCCATCAGAGAATACGCTGTCGGCAGGGGCATAGCTTTCTACCTCAGGAGGCGTTCGTTCAATCACGCCAGTAGACACATTCGAGTAACTAATTCCTCCATTATCTCCATAAACTGATGCCCGAACATCGTAATCTCCATCGGGTAGCGCTTCTAACGAGAATTCAGAAACATCCCAAATAAATGGATAGGTCGGCTCTGGATACGTGGCGATATTTTGCTTATGATATCCTTTCAGAAAATCAAGCGACAATTCTTCATAGCCTTCTGTATCCTGCATTCTTGTCCAATTCGATTGGTCCGATTCTGTTGGTTTATATTCCATGATCACTCGATTGAGTGAGAACGAAATATCATCTACGCTGTACCTCGTTAAGTAAAATGGATTACGCTGATTATCTTCGAAAATTTTCCAAGAACCATTGTGTTCAGAGATTTCAATCGGAGAAGTAGGTTTACGGTAATGCAATTCAATGTACAAGGTATCAAATACGCCTTCGCCATTATCATCGTTTGCCCAATAATCTGAATTCACACATTGAGGACGAGCTATAAAACCAATTTCATAATCGTAGATGCCCACTTCGGGTAAGATATTCAGGTTGGTATACACTTCCGAATTGGCAGGCACAAACATGTCAGCCGATCTTCCAGCATGCACGCGTTGTCCTTCGATTTTGATCTCGGCTCCACCCACATTTGTACCTTGCAACACACTGATGCTAATGATTCGATCTTCATCAAACAAGTTTCCAGAGTGAATTTGCAATGGAAGAATTACAGGTTCATTCGGATCCAAATCATGGTAAATGGTTTGATACGGCGTGCCTTCATCGTTGACTAAGGCAATTTCTGGTGCATCCCGTGTAATGGTACCCTCCTCAAATGGGCAACTCGATCGACCACCAATCAAGTAGAAATACGGGGTCAGTGAGCTGACGGTGTTATACGGATCATGCATGACGGAAACGTTGAAATGATCTCCATCGTCATCATCACTCAACACATAACCAAATTTGAAACTTTGACTTTCAGCATCTTTGTTGGTGATCTGCCAAGCGTCTTTTCCTCCACTTTTAATATCTTTTCGGATATCTAATAGCGAAAATGCCTTATTCCAATGGAATCCGAAGAAGTTGGCACCAGCCTCATATTTTAGCAAAATACCACCTGCCAAACCAATCTGGAATGAACTCTCAAAATAAGCATCTTCCACCAAACTCTTCATCTCTTCGCGGACATACTCATTTTGTAACGTTACTCCACCCGAATAGGTGTAATTTTCAATCGGAGAGAAAATATTGACTTCCGCTAAATCTGTATCTGTCAATAAATCACCGATGGTTAAAATACCCGTATTCTTTTCTAAGTTGGAATAATGCTGATCAATGATCGCCCCATCTATAGCACTTCCAGGATCAGCTTTGACGTACTGCTCATATTCTGCGAACTGCTTTCTATAAAACTTCGCGATAAATTTATAATACTCTTCGCGGTAAGTTTCCATCGTTTCGTCACTCCAATCTTCAATTTTTAGGGTCTCTCCATCACATTCACTATTCGCATTCCATACGTATTGTTCACAGAACTTCGTCAGTGCATTACTTTCATACGTCGTTTGCGAGCAGAGTACACAAGGAGGTGTCGACTCTACATCCATGTAATCCAATACCTCCTTCCAATCTAAAATAGATACATCTAACCAATCCCTTAAATAATCTTGGTCAAATACTTTACCATCGTCATTGGTCACAGGAGTCTGGCTCCCATCAAACTTCACTTCGGCACCAGCTTCGATTTGTTCGAGCAATTGTTCGTAATAACGAATGGTTTGCTCAATTTGACTAGTCGTGTAATACCAAGTTGAAGTAATCTCATTGGCTGAGATATCGATGGTTGGGCTCTTGATAAACTCACAGGTATTTGAGTTAAATTCAAGGTTTTCTGCCAAGCCATAAGCCAACACCACTCCCATTCCGCCAATGATATTCGCATCTCTACCATCTAAGTATCCTTTCAGGTTAGTACTCAACTTAGACTCTGAAGCTGTTGAGATACTTTGCGTAAAAGATAGGTTTAACGTAGCCTGATTCGATTTCGCATACTTGTCTGTGAAATTGTAATTGGTATTTACTTCGGCAAATGGCCCCAATACTTGCGCATAGAACTTAAAGTTTCCATCGGTGATGGTATAATCACTCTGCGAGGTGTTAAACTCGAAACTCATGGTTGTTCCATCTTCGATATACGAATAACTCTTATCGCCTGGAGGATCTCGCAAAATGAACAACGGCTTTTGGCTTTCTCCAAAATCAGGATTAACCAATACGTCTGTTCCAGGTACTTGTGCTTGTCCTGTTACAATAAATGCTTGAACAGCGGTTCCCTTGTAGTCTTGATCTGCTCCATAATAGTTGGCTTCCATGAGGTGCAAGTAAGGCGCAACCAAATTGGGTAAACCAGGCTCAAAAGTATACGTATCAAACGTTCCGCGATTCGGATTGTAATGCACCGTATCGGTTCCTACAGTAGCGCCAGGGTTTTTAATCACCACATAACCTTCGTTAACTCGACATTCATCTGAGCCAAACGCTTCGGTAATTTCAAAATTCACACTTACCCTGCTCACCGTTCCCTGAATCACTGGATAATCTACATCATCACAGGCATAATAGTTCTCAAATCCACTCACCGTGATGTCAGGTGCGGTGTGGTACGTCTGTTGATACAATTCATCAAAGTGATTCACGAAATCATAGCTATCATCTAATTCCACAGAATCAGAATATGCGCTATACTTATCCGCTAAACTTACTTTTAACTCACGAGAACGGAAGTAATCCAAGACCGTCTGACTGAAATTATCCAGTTTGTCAACTCCCAATACATGTGTAGTGTAGTTGTAAGGAGGCAGTAAAGCATTGATTTGACCATTGGTATTGGTATAAATTACCGTATCCGGATCGCTGCCTTCAGCATCAAACTTTACTTTAAACTGATAACCTGTAATCGGCCCACAAACGGTTCCCACAAAGTACTTTACAGGAATTTGAGTTGTATCATCAAAATGCTGTACATACTCTTCGGCTGTTACAATATCGACATAGGAAATCTCATGCTTCAGCGTTTCAAAACCATATCTCCAACTGTTTGTCTCATCAGCGCTCTCTGCGCTACCTTGAGTAGGATCCAGTTCAATTTCTACACGTTCGATCTGATTATCAGGGAAAAATGCTAAAGCATATGCCCCCCCTTCAGTCGTGCCAGAAGTGGCCGTTACTTCGTTATCGTACTCATCATACGCATATAACGTAACGAGCATTGGCTCATCAATAATACATTCGTTACAGAAGTACGAAATATCTCCCTTAACCACATAACTGGTTTGATCAATAAATGCTTCTAAGAAGGCATTGGTCGTATTTTCATTTAAGAATGTGCTGGCAGATGCGGGGTCATACGTTCCCGTAGAATTAATGGGTTGAACCGTATATTCAACATCTTCTGAGCTATAGGGTACATTTTTAAATATGAATTCTCCATTTCCATCGGTCGATACGGTGTCGATATGGTAATCTTGCCTAAAACGTCCGATCAATCGGATGTCTACATTTGGAATACCCTCTAGCGCAGTGCTTAGTACTGAACCAGAAATTTGACCGCTGCCCAATCTTTTACCAATAGCCACATCATAATGGAAAGCCTCATCGGTGAATGATGCTTCTCCCACCAACTGCCCCTCAAAATACCATTGGGCATCTACCTGAAGCTTTGCATGTACAAACGCTTCGTACACGTGTTCTTGGTTATCAATCGCATCATAATCCCAATCATCCATCGCATATTCATCCCCTTCAAAAATCACCTCACCATCGCGTTTAATCACATAATCTAATTCCGTAATGTTAATCGTTGCTCTAGGGGTAATGTTTGTATTATATGGATAATTCACATTATCGACCAAATCGGCATGGTATTCATCAAAATTAAATGCGAGCTTCACCCCTGCACTCACATTCGTTGTTGCACTGAGGTTAACCACACCATGACTTAGCATATAGGTAGCATTATTGTATTGAATTCCACCAAAGCTCACGGAATCGCTGTAAGACGCGGAACTTGTATTACTCAAGTTTTGGAAGGCATTCACCTGAAATTTAATTTTCTTCCCACTTAAGTCCTGCTCAGGAATATAGGTATACGATCGTTTAGCAGGCGCTAATACGGTGCTTACTAATTGAGTATTTCCATCCGAAATCGTCAGGTTAAATCCATCAATCGACTGATTATCGTATTCCCAGTTGAATGTATTAAAAGCACTACCTGATGCATGCGCAAATGTTCCAGAATGCGGTTGGGGCAAGGCTTGGAACGATCCTGTAGAAACATATCCTGTAGATTCATACGCTTCGCCTTTTCGTTCATCTATGGCATACACCGTTGTTCGGTACGATTTACCAGCTGCACCGCCAGTTAACACCACCTCATAGGTTGTTTTGCCGTGCTCAAAAGGGATCTCTAAGCTTCTGTCCAAATCAACCCCTAAACCGCTAGGTCCTGTAATCTCTACTCTAAAATAATCAATTACACCTGCTGGGTAATCCCAAGAGAAAGTCAATGTATCAATTTTGCTATTATCTGCCGTAATGCTAGAAGGTTGTGCCAATGCTGGGAACACAATTTCCTGCACTGCTCCTGCTGATTGGTATTTGACCCCATCAATTTCTCGATACGTGCGCGCAGTGTACACCGTATGCAAGTTCGGGATACCTAATGAATCATAGCACGAAGTTTCCTCTAAACCGAACGTACCCACCAAATCATCCTGATCATTTCCTCGGTAAATGGCTACACCATCGTATTGTCCAATTTCAGGATGTGACCAACTGAGTAGCACTCGGTTATTCGCTCTTTCGTCTACAATTTGGAAGGTTGCCACTTCTGCAGTTGCTGGGAACTCGGCATTACTCGTCAGGTACTCATCCGATACAATTGTACCTCCATCTCGCTTGCGATACGCATATAATTTATAATGATAAAGTTGTCCGCTCACACCCGTTTCATCATAGTATACGGGCAAGTCCGAAGCTGGAATATCAGCTACTAACTCATCATCACGTAAAATCAAATACCCATCTACTAAATTGGTAGGATGTGACCAATTCAATACAACCCGTCCTTCTGCTTCCACAGGAGAAGCTACAAAATGTGTCGGAGAGGCTAATAAGGGATATTCAGATTCTACTACAAGTCCTTCTCCGTACGTGATTTGACCTAATCTATTGGTATAGAATGGTACCACACTGTAGCTGTAGGAGAAATTCGCGAAACCACTGTTGTCTGTATATACGAGTCCATCTGCACGGGTATATGTCGCGACTTTGGCAATACCTTCGTAAATTTCAAAGCCTGAATAATGATCAGTCATAGGCTGCCAACGAAGCTCAGTGGTCCAATCAATGGGATCAGGCGTTACCGAAAGTGCAAATAGTTCAGTTACGGCAGACCTAGCGATCTGATTGCGTGGCTGCTCTACGTTTATGCTGATATCTTGTTGGTAAACCTCTTGCTGATCTGTAATCGTGAATGTAAGCTGCTGCCCTTGTAAGTTTGCCTGAACCAGTGAATACGTAATGGTTACTTGGTCATTCACCGCAAGGTTCAACGCATCAAAACGATAATATCCAGCACTATCGGTTTTGGTTTGCTGATTCCCAATGGTCAGGTAGACGTTTGGTATGCCAAATCCATTTTGATCGAGGGCAAAACCTTCAATCGCTTGATGGTAATTGATGTAGCCAATATCTCCGACAAAACGAGAGCTATCGCCATTATACAAAGCCCTGATTTGATAGGCATATGCTTCATTGGTATTCAAGTTGGCATCTGCATCTAAATAAGCGGCAATGCCTTTATCAATGTCTGCGATTTTAGTACCATCACGCCAAATCTCGAAGGTAGCATGGCTGTAGGCTGTAGGATATTCCCAAGATAAAAATACATATCCATCTGTACCGTCACTGGCCACAAAGTTCATCGGATCTTGTAAACCTGAGGTCCAATTGGCAGGTTGACTTACCGAAGTAGTGAAGGCGTTTCCAGCCGCATCTTCCACTTGAATATTGATTTGGGTATTGAAGTAATTTTGGTGGAATAATACCCAAGAATTGAGCTGATTAGGCACCAATTGCGCTTCCGTATTCTGACGATCGTCGCTAATCTGGTAAGCATTTGGGATAATTGCATCTGTAGCATACTTCCATTTCACTTTCGTAAATCCAACGCCACTGATTAGCTCATCTGCATTCAACGCATAACTTTCGTTGATATCTATGCCCAAATCTTGAAGCTCAGCACCTATATATTGACCATAATCGGTGTTTTTGTATCCATGCAGTGTATAAAGGTGAGTTTTTCCGTTCAGCATAGGCCCAATAAAACGTCCACTCGTACCTTCCTGCAAGGCACTCATCACTTTGCCTTCTTCATTCAACATCAAAATACCATCCCAAGAATTGGTAACAGGTACATTTACCACTTCTGTAGAAAATACTTCATGCCCTAAACTTCCATACATCCCTGCTTCCCATTCCAGGTTTATCCAAGAAATAGGCAATGGATAGGTATAATCCGTTTGTTCAGTAGTGGCGATTTCTTGATTCAAGCCATACACTTCTACCCGATATTGGTAAGTGCTATCGGGCACACCCAAGGTATCCGCAACTTCAAAGAAAGTTGGGCCATTCGACTTTTCTGAGATACTTGCTAATAAATAATCATCGCGATATACCTCAAATCGGTCGATTAGGGTCGTGAAAGGGAAATCCCATGTAATCACTGGAATAAAATCCACTGTTCTTACGCTAAAGTTGCCAATACCACTCATGTTCGGGTAATCAGCTTCAATAGAGGTATTGTGTATATACACTTGTTCTCCAGTAGCACTGAAATAGTAAGCACGTAACAAATACTCATGTGTAGTTCCATGCACACCAAAGCTATCCACAAAACTGTACTGGTTGTTTAAAACCGCTATTAACACCTCATCGCGATACACGTTAATAAATAGATTCTCCGTTGAAGTACTCGTCCAGTGTAGCTGTACTGTTTTATTTGAAAGGGTACTACTGTAAAGTGTATCAATTAATTGAGCTTCTAGGTGTTCAAAGCTCGTATCTACCTGAACAAATATGCCATTTTGCTCAGGCTCGTATACATTCAACTGCACCGTTTCTCCTTTTGGCCACGTAAATGTTGCTTGATTCTCATAGTAAATCCCAGACTTCAAAAATGCTCCTAAGGTATCTGAGGATAGGGATTCTGAATAATCTACTTCATCAATGGTAGTGGTTAAGGTTTGTGTTGCATTTCTCACGATAATATCATGATCACTCAAGAAATATCCAGCGATTTGGCCATTGGTAGCATGCTGTGCCGTATCGAATTGTGCATAGAAAATTTCTCCATGCTTGATCGGATGTACGCCATAGACGTGCTGATCGCCATAAGTGAATCGAACATCGTGGTAAATGGATTCACCAATTACGCGGTCTATAATTTCCCCATCGCGAGAAATGTATACCGTATCAATTGTTGAATCATCAAAACTTGCCAAATCCCAGGTTACTTGAAGGGTATCATTTAGCTCAACAGCCAACACGTTCATATCTCGACTAGCCACACTGACTGCTTCCGCGTGCATCGTATCTAAATGTGCTACTTTCTTGTAAAGTGGGACAATTTGGTACGCATAATCATAACCTCCTAAAATGCTTAAGTCATCGTCTTTGGTGAACGCATCGACGTAAGAAATTGGCTTAGAGATAATCCCATCATTCGCCAAGTTTAGGTTAAAATTTGTTTGTACGCTCGCCTCATCGGTAGATTTTAATAAAACCTCATTGAAGCTTGCAATTGGCTCAACGCTGGTATTCGCAACCAATCTTTTAACTCCTTCTTCATCGGCATAAATCAGATTCCAACCATTTAATGTAGAGGGAACAGATTTATACGAAGCTAAAACTTCATCTTCCGATAGGGCATTCCTAACTAAAACTCCTGCATAAGCTATTTCTCCCTTCAGGTAGTCGCCATTCGTGTATACCTCATCACCTCCTAGTTGAGCAGGTTCCATACTCATTCCCCTATTGATCACCGTTCCGATTACCTCACCATCTAAATAGATCACTGCATTTCCCCTTTCTACCGTAGTACTGGTTCGGTCATAAGTAATTATCAACGAGTGCCACACCTCAGGATCCACGTAAGTGTCAAATGTTCTACCGAAATTGTCATTCACTAACTGAATCTTATTGTCAGGTGTGATTTTAACAATAAATCGAGCCCATTGCGTATACATTCGCGCTCCTACAAGCGTTTGTGTAGTACCTGTCTCTTCAAATTTAAAATAGGTAGCAAAATTCCAATCGCGAGATTGCCAGCCCACGGGAATACTACTGGTCAAGCTTACTTGGCGATCGCCCTCAAAACTCATCGTATGCTGGATTTGATTCGGTGCAAGCGTTTCCAATTGGATGGAGTCCTTCAATTCATCATTGTGATACGTACTTCTCCACAACTGGTATTCATCGGCATAAATACTCCCAGGCATAAACGCTAACTCAATCTGATTATCTGAAACGGTACCTTCAAATTTGGAAGTAGAAATGCTATTTTCTAAGGTAACTTGCGCATTTTTAGAGAAAATCAATCGGCCCGAACCAAACTCATACATATTTAAAGTATAGGTGTTTGTACTGTACGGTTGCTCGTAATGGGTAAAAATGTCGGTTACCAAATCCCCATTAAAATTGAAAATTTCATTCCAAGTTAAGGGGTGGTTGGCGGCATCATGCGTCAGGTAATTTATAGACTCATAGCCTAGCCCTTGAATCGTGCTTTGGTTTTCTGTCTCAAAAATCCACTGATCGTTCAAATCTGATGGGGAAACCTCATAAACATTGGTTCGGTCGCTTTTTATCTGTAATTGCGTTCGCTCCGAAACCCAACTCCTGATCATCGCCAATTCTCCTCGCCAAAATCCAGTAGTGCCATTTTTTGCGCCAACATAACGAACAGGAAAGCTCAAATCTTCCAAATCCGTGTGGATTAACTCCCCGTCTTCATACACTTTTAACGTTGTACCATCATAAGCGAGTGCCAAATGCACCCACTCTTCGGTGGTAATATTAGGTACCCTTACTTCACCTTGGGCAGACTTAATCACCAATTCATCATTGTCGTACATGATGTAACTGTTATCGTCTACATAAGACAGGTATTGATTGGTGCCTCTGCTGGAATTCAGCCAAAACTCTACCGTCCAAGTGTTCCCATAGTAATAGATGTTGTTCAAATATTGACCGCCTGTAAATTGAATCGCCGTATCGAGATCAATCTCCAATTGCGATACCAAATCAGAAAACGCATAGGTTCGTTCGTGAACTTTCCGATCGTTTTGGTCAACAATCTCCATAAAAATTTGATCGAAGTCACTGTCTGTAATCGCTGCATTTGCAAAGCTCCAATCGAAGGTAACCACCGCCTCATGTCCTGGAATGGTAATCGCGTTGAAGGTAAAAAACTGTGTGGTGTTATCTTCACTCAACACACTTGCTGCTGGCGTAATAAATCGATCAGTCGGATTGGAGATGTTATAGGCCATTACATAATAGGTAGGCATATTTCCAAGCATCTCACTGTAAATCACATAGCTATCTTCTAAGAAGTTGTTGTGCGCTCCTTGAATATTGGCGAATGGCTCCGTCATGCTGTAATCACTGCGGTAGACGAGGTAGCCATCGGCTCCTGAAATCATATCCCAAGTCACATCAATTTTCTGGAAAGATTCGCCAAACTCTGCTTTCAGGTTATTGATGGTTTGGTTGTAGGCATATTCCCCTGAATACGCATTCACATTCAACGCAGCATAACCTTCTCCTACCCAATCCAATTGGTTGGCAAAAATATGTACTTCACTCTGGTTGGTATAGTCGCTTAGCCAGAAGTCTGCTGTCTCATTAGAAGTATTCTGTTGTTGATCGCCACCGATGGTGAGCGCACCTTCCTGCGTAAAGTTTACCAGAAACTTCACGTCAGTGCTAAAGTTGATAACCTCAATGTCATTGAAGTCATTTTGCGCCTGACTGACTTGCACAAGGCACAGCACAGCCAGCACAGTTGGTAATAAATACTGTACGATTTTCATACATTTTTTTAAAATGAATTGGTGCTTCATCGTTTGGAAAGGGCAATAACATGCCCAGGCCAATTTTTACCATTGGCACCAAAAATTTGAAAAAGTTTTAATGACAAAGTGAGCGCGCTGCTACTTCTGTGCTTCTAATTGTTTTACACGTTCTTTCAACAGCTCATTCTCTTTTTTCATCTGAATCAAGTACAAGGTCATTTCTTCTACTTTTTCCAGCAAGGCTTCCTGCATTTTTGCGACAGACACGCCTTTTTCCTCAGCCTCCTTAGCCGATATAACGTTCGGGAGATGGTGATGCTTTTTAATATAACTTTCCACCTCCTCTAAAGGCATCAACTTGTAGTTTTTATCAAATACATAATCAGGGAAGTTTCCATCAGGGCGAACAATCACATCAGTGGTCGCTACAGAATGGAATTTAGCTTTGAGTAAATACATGTTGTGGGTGGTCAGCATGAGCTCCCAGCCACCTTGTCCGTAGTAACCTAAGTTAGAAGAATACAAAGCAAGACCTCCCACATTTTGATCGTCATCAATCACATTAGGATCATCTTCACCTTGTACGAAATAGTTTTCCCAATTGTACTCATCGTCAGCCCAATTGTAATCAAACATCAGGGTACCAGACGTAGGCGCTGTAGTATATTGACTGCCATCCCACGTTCCAAAACGATCGCCTTCCTGATTGGTAAATAATAAGCCTTTGCCTGCATTAATATTACCTGTAAACGTCGCATCATCAGCGCGTACCGTAAAGCTATTCATATTGCTATCGCGATCGTACATGGTCGAAAATATGAGATCACCCTTATTAGCATCAGCTGTAGAACCTACTTGAATAATCCCTGCTTCACTGTCATCACCTAATAAACGTAACACATTATTTGTAGCATGATTAAGCTCTCCAATCATCACATCTGAAACCGCATCGTTAGCATGAATGTGTAAAGTAGCCTCAGGATTCGCCGCTCCAGTACCAATACCAGCCCGTAAATTAGCTTGATCTAAGGTAAATAAGTATGCTGCTGAAGCATTTGAGGTTCCTGTTTCCGTGCTGCCAGAAGTGCGTGCAATGTGGAAATCCCCATCACCCGAATCATTAAATAATGACCAATGTGCTTGTCCTGGGTTCAAGAACTTGAGTTCATAATTATCGATCAACAAATCACCTTCGTTATCATTGCCATCCCGAAATTCATGATAGCCTGTCGTATAATACGTTAGTCCTTGGTTATACGTAGCACTAACCCAGTTTTCATCATCCTTACCCAAATACAAGGTAGATTTTGAATACATTGGAATAGGTCTTCCACCGCCCACAGTTGTAATTCCCCATGTATCAGGAGATAATCGCATAAACGATTCTGTATGCGTAGTTCCGCTACTCCATAGCCTCAATGTCTCGTAGCCTTCAACGAAAAAAGACAAGCCATATTTATCACCACTCGTTCTAAGAGCGTTGGTAATGAACTCATTATCTCCTTGATTATTTACATGTATAGAAATTACATCTGTTCGGTACGAATCTCTAGTTTTATTATCAGACCCATCGCGGTAATCGGTAAACTCCGCTTGTGCCTGCGCAGCTAGTGGTGCGCCTATGATGCAGGCAAAAATCATAAATTGCTTGCCATATTTTTGAATCCTAGAAAGATTAGAAAAATGTTTAGTAAAACTCCAAACCTGTTTCATTGTTTAGCTGATTTTAATTTTTTTAAACTCATTTTAAAACTAAAAAGACAATAAGGTCTTAGCCCTCTTATGCTAAAGAGGGTTTGAATTGATAGTCGTAAAAGTTGTAACTTATAATACCTTATGCGCTCGTGCGCTACTAGTTATTTTCTTTATGATTATAGTATAAGTAAAAGGGTATTTACCCCACCGTTAACAAGTTGAGATACAATCGTTATGATTCAACTGATACAAATAGCTGTACCGCAACTTAAATCTGCTCATAGCGATTCATTTGCTTATACAGCAGCATTTGCCTCATTGAACTTGCGTAAAAATTAATGTGAATTTACTTGGTTATAGCTTATTCCATATATGAAATAGAACCAAAGGTATGCGATTTAAGAGGGACACCCTGTAAGGTGTAAGTGTGTAATGGTTTTCTTTTTTGAGGTAAAAGATCAAAAACCATTTTGATAAAACTCCAAACATGTTTCATTTCTTTAGCTGATTTTAATTTGTTTAATTAAGTGTTTTTTAAAATGTACGAATAATAACATCTCAATCCTCTTCCGCTATTGAGGATTAGAATTTTTAAGTTAGCTGTAAACTGATAACACATTTTGCGCTTGTACGCAATCAGATAATCATTTTATGATTGAAATAAAAGACATGATTTAGAAGTATTACTATACCTGTTACAAAATTGAGTGAATTTAGGTAAAAATACCAAAAAAAAGGGGGGACAAATGGGCGACACAAAAATAAGTTCATATTAAAATAGCCGTCTCGCAAGGTCGTTATAGGTTGCAATTTCTTCTAATCATAGCTTAGATCTCGTTGAATGGGAAAAGAAACATAACATCGCATAAAATAATCCAACCTTCAGTTGCCCAAACCAGATAGCTAATTCCAATATATACCTTGCGTCCTACCTAAAGCATTCTTATTTTTAGCAAAGCACGATGTTATTGAGGTATTGGCAGCAATTGAAGAGAAATGGAAAAACTAATCAATATAGAAAATGGGCATCCAGTTGACCATATTGCAATTGGTGTCAGTAATACTGAAGAAGGAGCAAAGCATGTAGAAGAATTAACTGGAGTAAGTCCGTACTTTCATCCACCTGAACCTCATCAATGGTATTACAGTGCAGCGTTAAATCTTGGTGGAAATTGTGCCTTAGAAATCATTGGCCCGAATCCGAACCATAAGGGCTTTCAGCCTATAAAACAACT
This sequence comes from Flammeovirgaceae bacterium, assembly GCA_049600855.1. GTDB lineage: Bacteria > Bacteroidota > Bacteroidia > Cytophagales > Flammeovirgaceae > JBMYQA01. Next base: position 18,408 of record JBMYQA010000090.1, read on the forward strand.
ACTAAAATCATTCAAAAACCCCCAACTATTCTTTTGGTATTTGGGAACCAATCATTTCCAAAAAGTAAAAGATGTTGTTGAAAGTATTGGATTTAAATTAGAGCGAATTGAGCATTTAAAATACAAACGCAATACTCACGAAACAGATTATAAAAGAGCACTTATTGGACCAGGTTTTAAAAGTGAATTTCCAAATCTGATTCAATGGAATAGTAGGCCACCTCGATTAAATCAGCATACAGGTTGCCAGTTTAAATCTTTAGAAATTATTTCTACAGAATCGAATAAGCTAAATAGCCTGTTTGAAGAGTTAGGCATTGAAATCAGAGCCATTCAGGGGGATTCTGCCATGAGCCTGATTATTGATACGCCCAAAGGAGCGGTCTGTTTTACAGGAGGCGGATTTAAATTCGAGGGAATTCGTGCTATTCCCAAAATGATTAAGCTTTATATTGATTTCTTAACTAACAAGTAACGATTGCCAGCAACTCAAATACATATAAATAAATTGGATTCTCATTTATCGCAACAAAATGATGAAATGGTTTTATATCATCTGTAAAGATTATTCAGAAAAAATATACATGAATGATTTCTTGTATTGGCGGAAGCCCGAAAAGCCTAATATTAAATAGAGTAGGGAAAACTTAATTATTTTACTATGCCTTATAATCTTAGTCAAGGAGGAAATGCTATGGCAATAGCAGAACAGGAATATGCAACAGCTGGCGAAATAAAATTTACCGCATTTACCTCTTGTATTGGTATCATTTCACGCGATAAGACAAAAATTACAGGAATCCATTTAGTCATTATAGGTAAGGATAAAACCCCTTTTAATGATAATGTGATACCTGAAATTGTACGCATACTTGGTAGCTATGACCAAGTTTGGGTAATTGGCAGCACAGGGATATGGGAGAACCCTGCAAATGGTGTCAGTGCTGCTTATGAAAAATTAATAAAAGCCTTGAAGAATCCTTCAATCTATCCATTAGCTGATGGAACCTATGGGGCAAAATTAGACGAGGATGGAGATTTAGAACTAACCTACTAAGAAGGAGTTAAGTACTTGGGCGGGTTATATTTTAGCGCCTGTTCGAATAGGTACCCGTCAGACTATCAGATAGATGGTCTGACGGATTATACAAGAACGTAGAACGATGGGGAAAGGCCTCCCAAAAGCCTTCTTTCTTCCTTGGGTTTTAATCGCAGCTTTGTAACCCAATACGCTGCAAGTCTTCACTTGCAGCGTAATAAAAATCTAAAGGCTTTCTGAAAATCACTATTTCTTGATCACTTTAATGCTTTGGGATGTGTGCTTGCCATAGAGATGAATGAAATACATGCCAGTTTCAAATTCTGTGAGGTCAATTGGCTTTATATATGAATTGGCATCACGTTTTCTTTTGTAAATCGTTTTTCCAAGAATATCGAGTACTCTAATTTCCTTGATATTGGAAAAGTTATTTGTAGCACTACTGAAATGGATGAGATTAAGTGTTGGATTTGGGTATACTTTTATTTGTTTTAAGGTGTTCGAATTCCCTAGCCCTGTCGTCACTGGTATAATGCTGATGTGAACCGTAGCCACATTAGAAGTATCATTTTCATCATCGGCTATCGTGTATTGAAAACCATCACTCAGCGGACTAGCGCTGCCATCATGCGTATAGGTCACCGTACCATCACCGTTATCCACGAGAGTCCCATTCGTAGGTTGAGCGAGAATCGAAAGCGAAGACATTAATAGCGTCCCATCAGCGTCAGCGTCGTTAGAAACGAGGTTAAAGGTTGCTGTGCCGCCCTGAACAATGGAAAAACTATCATCTACCGCTACAGGTGGAAGGTTAATATGGAT
>JBMYQA010000091.1:0-20122 GCA_049600855.1 Flammeovirgaceae bacterium
CTTGTACGCGTTCCGGCATAGCCTTTTTTTAAGAATATTGTTTTAGCCGCTGACTTGATTTTTTCTTCTGTAGATATCTCTTTGCTCATAATTACTATTGGTTGATGTTACAAAGTAAAGTTATATTTCCGATTTAATCAAATGATTAAATCAAAAATATAATTTCTTAAGCTAACTAACTCAAGGCAAACGAGCATTAGCTATCAAACAAAAAACGAAAGCTTTGTAGTTATTGACGAGGCGTTTGATTGGCTCCAACAAACCAGCTTGATTATTTACTTAATTTTCACCACTCACCTGCTTTTTCGCATTGCGATAGCCGAAAAACAAAATATAACTGTAACACACCATAATAAATAACAGGGCTTGCTTAAAGCCGATGCCATCTACAAAGCTTCCAAACAGTGGCGGAATGATGGCACCTCCTACAATAGCCATGCAGAGCAAGCCCGAACCGTTTGGTTTTAGCTCTCCCAAACCATCAATAGACAGGGTAAAAATGGTTGGGAACATGATGGAGTTGAACAAGCCAACGGCCAAAATCGCCCACATGGAAACTAGCCCTGTAGTGTTGATGGAGGTGAAAATGAGTAAAATCGCCATACTTGCAAATATCCCCAATACCATTCCTGGCTTCAAGATTTTCGTAAGGTAAGCACCAATAAATCGCCCTACCATTGCACCCGACCAATAAAAGGTGACAAAGACTCCAACAATGGCTTTTCCATCTTTTTCTGCCAGCTCAGCATTCAAAATACCTTGGGCAATGGATTTCATGAATTCCGTGTTTTTAATGACTTCCACTAAATTCATATCTAAAAAATAGTTGACCAAGTAACTGCCAATCGCCACTTCTGCCCCTACGTAAAAGAAGATTCCCAATACACCAAACATCAAGTTTTTTTGCTGAAATGCCGCAGCATAAGAACCCGTTGCGTTTTCGCTAATCAGCTCAGGGAGTTTGGCGAAAAAGAAAATACCAGCGATACAGGCGATAAAAATGGCTAATCCTAAAAAAGGCGTTTGAACGGCTGCTGCTTCTGAAATTAAATAGGCTTCTTTAGCCGCTTCGCTCAATGCCTTAATTTCTTCTTCTGTTTTGATGGTATCACTTAAAATAAACAACGCACCCACGGCAGGAGCAATAGCAGTTCCCAATGAATTAAATGCCTGTGAGAGGTTTAACCGACTCGAAGCCCCATCTTCCCTGCCCAATACTGCGACAAAAGGATTTGCCGCAACTTGCAAAATCGTCATCCCTCCTGCTAAAATGAAATAGGCTAACATAAAAATGCCAAATACGCGAAACGATGCCGCTGGGTAAAACAGTAAACAACCGACACCCATGGTGAGTAAGCCTAAAATAATACCACGCTTATAACCAATCTTTGAGAGGATATAACCTGCGGGAACCGACAACACGAAATACGCTCCAAAAAAAGCGAACTGTACCAAGCCTGCTTGGAAATAAGTTAAGGTAAATAATTCCCTTAATCGTGGAATGAGGGAATCGACCAATACAGTGATAAACCCCCACAGGAAAAATAAGGTGGTTAATAAAATAAAGGAAGAACGGTAATTCGTTTCTTGTTTCATTGGATACTTACGCACTATGGTTGAAAAGGCTGGTTAAACACTAGGAAACCGTACTTCTGCTCGATCAACAACTCCCTAATGTGAGCCGAAAATAACCCGATGTTAAAAAGTATCCAAACAACCTGCAGTATAACTTAACGCATGAGCCGCCTCAGCAATACAAGAACATCCCGATGGAATTGCGGTCATTTATAAAAATATCACCAAAAAAGCTTGGTAGAATTCTAGGAATATGTAATTTAGTGCAGGGAAATAAAAAAAGCCTGATATCAACAATATCAGGCTTTCCCAAACTATGGAAAATTATTCACGTTACTAATGCAACTGAAAATGTGTAAATCCCGAAACTAACTAAGATTTACATGTTTATAGACGCAAGCATTGAGCCAAAAGTTTCTTGGTTAACGCATCATTAACAAGAATTTATATTCTCTCAAAGTAAGATATTTAACCTCTTGAAATTATCAAGAGGTTTTTACTTTAAGCACTACCTCGGTAAATTCTGATCAAACTCTCCTACGATATCTATCACAAAATCAACCACATCTAAATAGAATTCAAGGTTAATTTTTTCGAAATCATCTGTTGGCTTATGGTAATCGGAATGATCTTCTACCCCAAAATAGATGTAAGGAATTCCTTTCTTAAAAAATGGGGCATGATCCGAAGACTTCGTCCAATCTTGTGGATCTGCTTTGGATTTACGCGGTTGATCGTGCCCAAACTGCACCAGAACGTGAGGGTTTTGTTGATTGATTTTCTCAATCATGGGTTTCAGCGCAGGAAAATGATAAGTCCCACTGGCGTAAAGCTCACGGTTTGGATTTCGACTGATCATATCCATATTAATCAGACAACGCATATTTTTCAAGTCAAATAAAGGAATTTTGGCAAAGTGATAAGAACCCTGTAATCCCCTTTCTTCTGCATCAAAAGCTAAAAATACGATCGAATGTAACGGTTGGTTCTTGGCATAATATGCTGCTGCTCCTAATAAACCACCAACGCCAGACGCGTTATCGTCTGCGCCATTGTAAATGAGTCCATTTTTTATGCCTTCATGATCGTAATGAGCAGCTAGGGCGATAAAGGAATCTGGATATTTAGAACCTTTGATGTAACCTACAATATTTTTCCCAATCTTATCCTCCCGATCAATCACACATTCAAACGCTTGCTCGTAACTCTCTCCAAAAGGCAATAAACCAAGCGTTTTAAACTGTTCTATTAAGAAAGCTTGAGCCTTCAAATTACCCGCTTCTCCCGTCTTCCTTCCTTCAAACTCATCTGATGAGAGCGTTTTAAGCGCATTTATTACCAACGTACTATCTACCTTATCGCGATCGTGCTTTTGGGTAATTGCCTCTTTTTCTATTTTTTTTTGCTGAGTAGTTTCTGTATTTAAGTTAGCCTCATTAGAGGTCGATTTACACGAGAATGCCAAAATAATGAATAGGGTAAAATAATGATATATTTTCATAGTGGTGTATGTGTTTAGCTGGTGTTTTAAAGGAACAAATCTCAATAGCTGTTCTAACGCAGAAACCGTACAAAGCTTTAACGCTGCCACTCGTAGTAGCGTGTTCCTTGATTCAGAAAATTTGACTTGGTACAATATAAAGTGCTTAGTACTAGTAAAATGTACGCTACGCACAAGATATCAACTAAACAGCTACTGAAGTATTTCTTAGATTTGAAATCGTAGCAAGCGGATCAGCAGACTTAAAGACAAAACTTCCTGCTACTAAAATACTGGCTCCTGCCTCAATCAACTTTGGTGCATTCCCCTGATTAACTCCGCCATCAATCTCAATACGCGCATGACTACCTGTTCGATCTATCAATTCTTTCAACTCCCCAACCTTAGCATAGGTATGCTCAATAAACTTTTGTCCGCCAAAACCTGGGTTTACAGACATCAAACACACAAAATCTATATCTCGAATGATGTCTTTTAATACCGCAATTGGTGTATGTGGGTTCAATGCCACACCAGCTAAGCAATCCAATTCTTTAATTTGATAGATGTTTCGATGCAAGTGTGGACAAGCTTCTGCATGCACTGAAATGCTACTCGCTCCTGCTTTTTTGAAATCAGCCACATATTTTTCGGGCTCAACAATCATCAAATGCACGTCTAAAGGCTTTTGCGCATGCTTATGAATGGCTGCGCAGACAGGCAGTCCAAAAGAGATGTTTGGCACAAAACGACCATCCATGATATCAATGTGAATCCATTCCGCCTCACTTTGATTGAGCATTTCTACTTCAGTTTGTAAATTGGCAAAGTCAGCGGCGAGAATAGATGGGGCAATAATTAAAGACATGTTTATTGAGAGATTAGGGGATGAAACTTTCTTTAAAGCACTTATTGTTAAGGGAATAATCAACCCTATGGTTAGACTCCAATAACAACAACATTCACGACTCAAGCTTGGTTAGAATTGAACTAATACAAAATAAGCATATTTTGATACCATTTTAACCTTGAGTTTTTTACCTATTTTAAAATTTTGCGCAAAGATAGCCGATTCCACTTGATAAAAGCTCAAACTTAGAGGGGAATTCGACAAAAAGCTTATTTTTGCGAGCAATTCAGTTGCTTCATCAACGAGCAACAACATACAACATCTTGATTAGTAATCCTTAAAATAAACAACATTATGCTGAAAGGATTTTTTAATGTACCTACACCTAAGAACGAACCTGTTCTTTCATATAAACCTGGTTCTCCTGAAAAAGCTGCTTTAAAGGCTACTTTAGCAGAAATGCGAGCCAAACAAGTAGATGTACCCATGTACATTGGCGGTCAGGAAATCCGTACGGATAAGAAAGTCGTAATCGCTCCTCCACATGACCACCAACACATTTTAGGTCATTTTCATGAAGGAGATGCCAGTCATGTAGCGCAAGCCATCAAAGCTGCTTTGGGCGCAAAAGAGGCTTGGGAAAATTTAGGTTGGGAACACCGCGCAAGTATTTTCTTAAAAGCTGCCGATTTAATTGCAGGTCCTTACCGTGCTAAAATGAATGCGGCTACGATGTTAGCACAATCAAAAACGGCTTACCAAGCGGAAATTGATGCAGCATGTGAAATTATCGATTTCTTGCGTTTCAATGTAAAATACATGACGGACATTTACCAAGAGCAACCCGATTCTTCCGATGGTATCTGGAACCGTTTAGAGCAACGTCCGTTAGAAGGTTTTGTATTTGCGATTACTCCATTCAACTTTACAGCGATTGCAGGTAACTTGCCTGCTGCTCCTGCCATGATGGGTAATACGGTAGTATGGAAAGCTGCTTCTACCCAAATCTATTCTGCTCAGGTACTGATGGAAGTATTCCAAGAAGCAGGTGTTCCTGATGGAGTAATTAACCTCATTTACGTAGATGGCCCTACTGCTGGTGATGTGGTGTTTAATCATGCCGATTTTGCTGGTTTGCACTTTACAGGAAGTACTGGTGTATTCCGTCATTTATGGAAAACCATTGGAGCAAACATTGCCAAGTATAAAACTTACCCACGCATTGTCGGCGAAACTGGCGGTAAAGACTATGTAATTGCGCACAAATCGGCTGACGCAAAAGAATTGGCAACGGCATTGGTGCGTGGCGCTTTCGAATTCCAAGGTCAAAAGTGTTCTGCTGCATCAAGGGCTTACATTCCTTCTAACCTTTGGGAAGATGTAAAAAAATACATGGTTGAGGATTTGGCAAGCATCAAAATGGGTGGCCCTGAGGATTTCCGCAACTTCGTTACCGCAGTAATTGACGAGCGCTCATTCGATAAAATTACTGGCTACATTGACGCCGCTAAAAATGACCCACTCGTAGAAGTAGTTGCTGGTGGAGGTTACGATAAATCGAAGGGATATTTCATTGAACCAACCATTTTAAGAGCAGAAGACAATCAGTATCGCACAATGTGTGAAGAAATCTTCGGCCCGGTATTAACGATATTTGTTTACCAAGAAGAATTATTCGAAGAAGCGCTTTACTTGGTCGATTCTACTTCGGATTATGCCTTAACGGGTTCCATCTTCTCAAAAGATCGGTATGCGATTGAGTTGGCATCGAAGAAATTGAGAAATGCATCAGGTAACTTCTACATCAACGATAAGCCTACCGGTGCTGTAGTAGGTCAACAACCTTTCGGTGGCGCGAGAGCTTCGGGCACTAACGACAAAGCAGGTTCTGCCTTGAACTTATTGCGTTGGGTATCGCCAAGAACTATCAAGGAAACCTTCGTTCCTCCAACCGATTACCGTTATCCATTTATGGATGAGGAATAGAAAATATTTTTTTTATTCAACAGCCAATCACGAGTGAGAGTGATTGGCTGTTGTGGTTTATAGGTTTATGTATTACTTTCTTCTCAATGATCAGTCATTCTTAACACAGCAGCAGCGATTAAAGCATCCTGTATCACTGCTGCTCCTACCACATCTACTAACGCACCGAAAGGTTCTGGTAGTCCTCCACCAACCCCAATAAACTCGCTGATGAGTGCGCCACACTCAACATAATCAGATGCTTTTACCCAGTTATCATGCTCAATTTCACTAACGATACACACAGCCAATCGAGTGATGCCTAGACCAACATCTATAAATCCTTGTAATGCAGCATTATTCCCAGAGAACTTACCATCTAAAACTAGGGTTGCCATACCAAGACCGAATGCCCCTCGTATGTATAAAATTGCCATCAAATCAATTTGTGCAGCTGTTTTTGGGCCAGCAGAAAACTCCACCGTTTTTACAACAAAATCGAGGAATCTTGAAGCACTAAAAAGCGCTCCGAATACAGGTGGCAGTTTTATTCCAGCACCTTCACCACCAACCTCACGACTAATACCTAACAGGTGATTAATTGATGGCAAAATAGATAGCAGATTACTAGTAGCTGATAAACATTCGCTTATTTTTTTATCAGTAGTAACCATTTCTGCTTCCAACAAATTAGAGCTAGTTGAATAAGGAGATGAAGAAAGTAAAGAAACCTGACAATTATGGTCATCAAAAGGCGCATGTCCATTCTTCAGTTCATACATTAAGGTAAAAGGTATTGCCATAATATAAGTCGCAACTTGGAACATACTAATTTCTTCTTCCAAGAAGAAAGATAAAATAGGAATGTCCCAAGGTTTTTCGAAAGGAGCTATAGGATCATTCAACATCGCGGTAATTTCCTCTATGATGCTGTCAATTAAACTTCCAGATACAACACCATCAATAAACTGCACAGGTTTGTCTGCGATAAACTCTACCAGTATGGTTTCAGGATAGTTCGTACCTTTTAGTAAGGTATAAAGATCAGTTGCATACCCCTTATGCGATTTGTTCAATTTCGCTAAAAGCTTTATTAGGCCGTTAGATGTCGAATGCTGATGACTGGCTGGTTGAAAAGGACTATGATGTGAGGTAACGGCATTTACTATCCATTCGAGTTTTTCTAATACCTCATTATGTGTTGGACTACTCGGTGTGCTTGTCGGTTGTCTGATACCAAGTTTATTAATTATTTCTGTTTTTATAGGCTCCAGCTTGTTAGTAACATTCTTTCTCCACCATACTTTACCTGTATGATCCCACATATCTTTCAGCTCATTCGCATAACGACTTTGCTCAAAATAATGCACTAAACCTTGTTGACGATCCGTAATAGATACCTCAATCGCTTTCGCTGAGTTTTTATAATTTTTCCAATCAAATAGAAATTTTAAAAGTTCAATGATCTTTTCCAGTTCAGCCCCAATCGCTTTAATGAGACCAACAATCATTTTTCCTAACTTTTCTGCTTCATCACAAACGAAATGAAAAAAACCTGCTTCTGTCTCAAGGAGTACGTGCACGGCTTTATCTACCAGATGTTCTACAGAATCTACTACTTTAATGGCAAGGCTTTTCATATCCTTCCAAGCATCATCCCACCAACTGCCTATTGATTCCACTTTATCCTCTACGCCAAAAATACCTTTTACTTTATCTGTTACCTTATCAACATGTTCCATTACATGGTCTGTCCAATGATCAGCGTCCTCTGATACTACATGTCTAGGTATTGGGGGGGCAGATTTCGCATGGGATAAGTGCTGCTTAAAATGTTGTAATACACTCTGTTGATCCGTATTCTGAGTGGTATTCTTTTTTTCATCAAAAGATAAAATAAGGTATTGATGAGTCATAGTTGCCCCTTCTATTACCCGTTTGGTATGTGTAGCTAGCGCATCTTGTCTAACCGCATGGTTCATTGCTTTACCTAGGCTTTGCAGTGTACCTTGTACATGATCAAAGGTATCTTGCTTTAATCCTTTTACTACTTTTTTAGAAATTCCAAGGTGTTCTCGCTGTTGATATAAGGTCGTTTTATTGCCTAATGCATCTTTCAACTCCATTTTACCCATGCGTTGATGTAAATCCATATCTGGACAAACCACTACAAGGTCATTTTCTCCCATTTTTTCATGCCAAATAAATAATTCTGGTAACATAAATCGACCTCTTAACGAGTCAATCGTTTGTAGCACAGTTACCCTTTTAGTACTGCTGAGTGCTACTTTTAACCCATATTTTCCTAAACTAGCTGTATTTAGTGTTTTGGGGGCATAACCATTTTGGTTAACAATAATTACTTCGGTACGATCTTCACCTGTTGATAAATACAAATCTTGAATCCTAGGATGGGTAATGACAAATGTGGTACGCAGTACTGTTTTTTTACTAAATGAAGCTCCGTCTTCTGTTAGTGCATCTTCACTCCATGAATTGAAAACTTTTACTCCTGCCACATTATCGGGTATTTGTTTACTAATAGTAAACTTAGTCATGCCATCCGTTTTCATCGGAGTGTTACTTCGGTGAGGATTTCCCTGATCATCTTCATAATCGATAATGGTATTAGGACCTAAGATATAAGAACAAATGGTAGTTCCTGTAACCAGCTCAACATCTTTACATGGTGTTTGGAAAAACCAGAAATTACCAGAAAAATTATCCTGATCAAATACAATGACTTCGCCCTCTCTTAATTGGAAGCTACCATGATGAATGCGGTCTTCAAAAGGGCAGTTAGGCAGCAATACGTAGCTATTGGAACTCGATTCTTTAAAACCCGCTGTAAATGTTCGAAACTGGGAATAAGTGACTGAAGGTGGATCGCCATCTGCATTGTGATCTTGCATTCCTTTAGTCAAAAAGTAATATAATGGTAATTCTGAATGACCTACAGGGCATGCTTTGTAAATTGAATGTGTTTGTAATGCCAAGTATTTACCTACTGTATTCGTATATATTACCTTATCATTCCCATCAGGCTCTATGCGATAAACCATCATTTCACGCTCTGGATACGCCCAGTTAATAATTGCAGTAAATTCCTTCGTAGCATCTGCTGCTTCAGCAGAAGTGACTTTCTCAATAATAATGGGGCTATAGTGTTGATCAATCACTACTTTTTTTACAACATGCTGGGAATTGATCGCAAGGGTAATCCAAAAAGTATCCCCTGCTACTGTAGGCTCATAGTAGGAAGCACAGCTTTCTAGGGTATTGCAGTAGTTTTGAGGAGCTAAACTGCCCTTATATATTTTTAAAGGAAAAACTGTTTGATTATGTATCTTGACTGTTGCAATCATGATTGATTTATTTTTTAGTGATCAAAAAAAGTTTGTGCTTATGCGTACTCTGGATATATCAGGTATACATTATCTCCACTTCCTTCTGCCAATATTTGTGCACAAAGGCGCTCTTGAGGCTTTAAATGGTACACAAACTGATCATTCAAAAACTTCATCAATTTTTCTTGGCTTGGAACTTGACAAGCTTGATAAGTCCAATTACCATACGCTGCTACATCAGGCACATTTAGGTAATGGTAGCCCGCTGTTTCCGAGATGAGCTCATCAAAGGAATAAGCTCCATAAATGAGCATGGGCGCAGCAGATACCGTCCAAAGGAAGTTATTATTCAGTATTTTGAATTGCCAAGGTTTATAAGCTTTAAATATCGTATTTTCATTCAGGGTTCTATTGTTGATGCCTTCATCCATCTCAATAATGTCTACACTTTTATCATCATTTTTGGTATAAGGTAATGTGCCATTTCGAGTATGAACATTCGGGAAGAACGAATTGAAGCTGCTGATGAGATTTCCCTCATAGTATTGAAAGGCCGTCAAAGAAAATAATGCTGAATAGAGATCATAAGTATTTATTTGACTGAGTGTCATTTCTTTAACAAAATCTACCGAAAGCTGTCTTGGACTATAGTAAGCCCATGTCCAAGAGCCTATGGGGAAATAATGCAATGGTATTTTGCGTAAATCTGGTGTGAGTTCACCCGTGTAGTAACATGCTTGAATATAAGAAGAACTGGAGTTATTTAATATCAGTTTTACTCCCAAAGGATGTAATTTCCCTCCACGTTCTGTTTTTAATGAATTATTTAAACCATTAATTGCCTTTTGGATAGCATCTTCAAATTGTTTGTTGTCCACATGCCAATGATTACATGTAAAATTAGCCATAGTTCAGAATGATTAAAGGTTGAGGGAATAGAATATGTTAGGTAATGGTTATTGCTATGACCAAATAAAAAATCATATTAGCGTACTAAATATTCGCACGTTATTAGATCAGTCATATATTTAGTTGAGCGTATAAGCCAAGCAAACTTAGTATTCAGGTTTAATTGGGCATTCAGAAATGTTTATGTGGCTACCTTTATCTGATTATGCTGGTGGTATGTATTCTAAGAGGCTGTTTGAACTTTTTCTTTCGGCTAAACAAAAAATCCCAACAGCCTCTAATACTTTATAGATTAATGAGTTCCGTTGAAACTATGTTATCAGTTAATAGATAGTTCAATCAGTATTTACTTAAATTTATGAACTTCTTTTATAAAAGTCAAGCAGGTATACTGTTCCGTCATGATTTAATCAAATCTCTATTCAAATAAAATGTAATCAATCTCTGCTGCAAAGTTGCCTGCTCTTTTCTCATCTGTAATGAAACCGATGCGGATGATACTTTTAAGCTCTTGCTGCGTTAATTTTCTTCCTGTTTGGTAGCCCATACGATATTGCCCAAAATCGGTTAGCTTGATTTTAATGGTTTCCCATTCCCCATCAGAAGCAGCAAGGTGATGTTTAAAATAAGGCATATAAAACCGATTAGAGGTTTCAAGAGTCAAGGCCAACTCAATGCCTGTATTTCTCATTCGAATGGTGATGGTTTGATAATCAGATAAATCGAACGATTGAAAAGGGCTTTTGAACGAAGTGAATCCACCATTATTTTCTAAAGAAACGCTTCCAGAAAATTGCAAACTATTTTTCTTAAAATCCACATTCCCGCGCGAAAGGCCTCCCATCACGCCATCATTGATAATGTACCAATTTTGACCATCCTTTTTTGAGCCAAAATCAACTTGACTATGTGATCCAATTCCCATCATACATACACTTAAAAACAGCAATACAGCAAGCTTCATAGCAATAAAGTTTAATTCATTGATGAAACTTGCTGTATTTCAACTATGTTTCGCTTTTAACAGGCGTTTAACGCAATGTGGTTATTCCAATTGCATACTCAATCCACCCGAGACCATCCAAATATCTACGGATTCATAATAACGTGCATGCATGGCATTTACATGTCCGTGAAAGCTTAAAGCGCCTTTGCCTTTTCCAATCTGGTAATACGTGCCCACATTCCATTCTCGCCGCACTTGAGTTTCGGTATCTCCATCTCGCACAAAACGCCCTTCCACATTGAAGCGTAAACGCTTTGTTGGGTAAATGTCTACTGCCAAAGTTCTTTCGGGAAAAGTGATATCTGTCACATACTCTTTCATGATCCCAATTCCCAATCGGGCGTTAAAGTGCTTGAAGGGCAATACATTTAGTTGCAACAATTGCGCATCTAAGGTATTGTAAGTTGCAGGATTGCCTACTCGATTTTCAAACTGATGGTAATAACGTAAACTCGCAGAAAACAAGCCCCAATTCGCTTGAATTCGGCTGGAAGAGATTTGATAGTCGGTAGGAATTGCTCCATATTGGCTTTGTAATTCGAGACTGGTAATGCGTTTAATGTCCTTGTCTCGTTCTGAATTGAGTACTAAACCTTGCAATTGGCCAATGCCGTGAAACAAATAGACGATGCCTTCAAAAAGAAATAAAAAATCGCCCACATCGCCTCCCTCATAGTCATCATCTGAACTTGAGCTTGTTCGGGAAGAATTACTTGTATTGGCGCTTTCTCGCCTTTCCTTGTTGGCATTGGCTTGATCAATAATTTTTTTTGTGGTTTGGGCAAATCCCGTTTGGACAAAAAACAGAAAAAGCCCCAAAAGAACTACAGTTGTGATTTTCATTGTTTAGCGTTTAGTTAATTCCTAATTGATTTGACTGTAGCTAAAACAACTCACAACTATTGCTTGACATTAAATTAAGATTCTTTCACTTCATGGTCTTTAAGTTCTTAATTAATCAAAAAAAGTGACCATCAACTTGACGATCACTTTCCAATACATTAGGAATATTGACGTTTTGGGTACCTAATACTAATTGATATTTTCGAGCTTACTCCTGTACGACTTCGCCTTTAAGCTTTAAGACTACGGGTAAACCTGTATTTGAATAAACGGTTAGGCTTTTCGAAAAAACGCCCGTGTGTTTGGCATCAAAAGTTGCCGTTATGGTTGATGTTTTGCCAGCTAAAATTGGTTTGGTGGAATAGTCTGAAGCGGTACATCCGCAACTTGTGGCTACGTGCGTAATCACTAAAGGAGCTTTGCCCTCATTAGTGAAAGTGAAGGTGGCATCTACAGGAATCCCTTGTTTAATTACACCAAGGTTAATCTCTTCCGCTTCCCACTTGAAACTGGCCTCTGATTCGTTACTACTTGCATGCTGACCAAATGCATGACCTACTGTAAATAGCAGTAAAACAATTAAATACACTCTCATAAACTGTTGTTTTAATAGGTTTAACTAGAAAGGTAACAAGAGGCCTCAATCCACTACACAAATGTAAAGGGATGTTAAATCAATTGCTGTTAATGACTTGGTAATGGCTTGAAACGAGATGTTAAATCACCATATAGGGTAAAGTTCAAACCTCGAACCTCCAATAAGAACCCAAAGCATTTGACAGTTTGGATTTGTAGTCTATCGAAAGTAGTATTGTGTAAAGGAGAAATGAATGGAATAGGAGTGTTTATCAAACTGTTGTTCATACAAAACCTCAGAACAAATGGAGAAAAAAATATCGGTTGACATCAGAAAGCTCGACAAAGAAAATTTGCCTGAGTTCATTGAGCTGATACACTTATTTGAAGTCGTTTTTGAAATGGAAGACTTCTCAATGCCCAATACACATCACCTTCAAAAACTATTAAATCAAAATAACTTTGGTGTTTTCGTGGCTACCTTTAATGGCAAAGTAGTTGGCGGATTGACTACCTATGTATTGGAACAATATTACTCAGAAAAACCACTTGCATACATTTTTGATTTGGCTGTGGATAATGAACTACAACGAAAAGGTATTGGAAAAAAGCTCATCGCTACCGTAAATAAATTCTATCAGGAGAAAGGATTTGAAGAAGTGTTTGTACAGGCGGATAAAGTGGATGACTATGCGATTGATTTTTATCGAAAAACAAGCCCCTCAGCCGAAGAAGAAGTGGCTCATTTTTATTATAAGCTGAATTAAAAGAAACTAGATTTCTACCCTAGTAGAAAACGGTATTCAGCCAAAACTTCATCAAAAATAAACCCTTCGGAAGTAACAAAACTCAACTTGCCTCGTCTTCGAAGAAAATCAAATCAACTTCGACATGAAAAATCAAAAAATTGGAGGCGTCGTAGGCATTATTGAGGCGATTCTGTATGTCATCGGCATTGCTTTTCTTTTTCTATTTCTTTCTCCTGCTATGGACGAAACGAAGTCAGGCATCGACAAATTGAGTTTTATTCTGGAGAATAAGACCCTGTTTCAAATTTGGCATTTATTAATCTACGTGATCTTTGGACTGCTGCTCTTACCATTGGCAATTGCAATCAATGAAAATTTCAAAACGCAATCATTAATCGGTACCAAAGTCACACCTATTTTGGGTTTTATTTGGTCAGGTTTAGTGATTGCAAGTGGAATGGTTAATAATATTGGCTTGGAAACCGTAAATAAACTATTTCTGGAAGATCAAGCTGGCGCTTTAATGGCTTGGAAGATTATTAGTTCAATTCAAAACGGCCTTGGTGGTGGTGTGGAAATCGTTGGTGGGCTTTGGGTATTGCTTATTAGCGTATACGGCTTAAGGGAACAGGTTTTTCCTAAACCGCTAAATTATCTTGGTCTCATTGTTGGCGGTGCAGGAATATTGACCATGATTCCAGGATTAAAAGACCTTGGACTCATTTTCGGAATGACCCAGATCATTTGGTTTGCTTGGATAGGCATGTACATGTTGAAAAATCAAAAACAGGTTGTTACTATTGTGTAGAAATGTGTTTTATAGTATTGTGGATAATAAAGAAATGAATGAAGAACAATTATTTTTCAGTAAAAACATTAAAGACTTCCTTGATGAAGCAGCTGGAAAAACGTTAAAATATATATGCTTTGACATAAACCCTCCCTATGATTTCAAAAACGCTAACTTGAACTTCAAATTTAGGTATGCACTTAGGGTCTTTTTTTCTATGGAACATGGGGATTTTAGAATGGCCTGTTCTGATACATCAGATGGTCTTTCAGCACTATATGTTGAAAAGTGTACATTCCCCAATAACGATAATAAATGCGACGAAAAGTTAGATGTGAACGCCATATTTGGGAAGTCAGAAACCTACCTGTCTAAAGAAGGTTTAATTGAGAAGCTAAAAATAACTTGCGGGCAAACAACTTGGACATTCATTCCAGCCGAAATCTATTTAAAATCAGATGGAAACTTTCGATATGTTAAAAATGATGAAATGGTTTTCGTTTTTGATAATGATGAGGAAGTTTCAAACTTTGAAAAGGAGCTCAAAGCTACTGACAATTTGTAAGAAAACGATACTTATCTACTCACAAAAAGTAACATGGAACCAAAAGCATTAATTGAAAAATGGGTTGAGGCCTTCAACGAAGGAGATGCCATCAAAATCGCGGAATTCTATCATGAAGATGCCATTAATCACCAAGTAGCTCATGAACCCATTACTGGAAAAACGGCCATTAAAGAAATGTTTGCTGCTGAGTTTAGTCAAGCAGAAATGACTTGTATTCCAGAAAACATTTTTACAGATGGCGAATGGGCAATTTTAGAATGGAAAGACCCTTTAGGATTAAGAGGGTGCGGTTTTTTCCATGTGACAAATGGCAAGATTAAGTTCCAAAGAGGCTATTGGGATAAACTGTCTTTTCTAAGAATGCATAATTTGCCAATTCCAAGTGAATAAGTGCATTCTGAATGAACAACAGCATACTACAAATGTATACGTCAACTTTACAAGCTGTTGTTCATCCATTTAATTTCCTTATACTTGCAGCATGAAAATGGCAATTATTGGTGGTGGAGCAGCTGGTTTTTTTGCGGCAATCAACATTGCTCAAAAACATCCAAATTGGCAAGTGACCATCTTCGAGAAATCAACCAAACTCTTGAGCAAGGTCAAGATTTCTGGTGGCGGGCGATGCAATGTCACGCATTACTGCTTTGAGCCTAAAAAACTGTCATTAAACTACCCAAGAGGGCAAAAAGCCTTGTATCCTATTTTCAAGCAATTTAATCCAACACATACACTCGAATGGTTTGAGCAACGAGGCGTGGCCATCAAGCGAGAAGCGGATAATCGTATGTTTCCCATCACCGATAGCTCCCAAACCATTATCGATACCTTTCTGCAAGAAGCACGAAAAAATCGGGTCAACATCCAACTCAAAAAGGGACTCAAAAAATTGGAACAACTTGCTAATAAACGCTGGAAGCTCATATTTGATCAAAACGAAACCCTCCTTTTTGACAAGGTATTGATTGCCACAGGCAGCCAACCTTCTGTTTGGAAACTACTCGAACAGCAATTGGGATTAAAAATTGTTTCTCCTGTTCCCTCCTTGTTTACGTTTAACTGTAAAGACATCCGAATTAACGGATTAATGGGATTGAGTTTTCCCAATGCCAGTATCAAAGTGGCAGGGACGAAACTACAAGCCAGTGGCCCACTATTAATTACCCATTGGGGCATGAGTGGACCAGCCATCCTACGGCTTTCTGCTTGGGGCGCAAGAGATTTAGCTGAAAAAAACTATGACTTTCAGATCATTGTCAATTTTCTTGGCGATAAAAAACCCGAAGAAATTCGCAGCCTAATTTTAGAATCAAAGCAAAGTCAAGCTAAAAAATTGGCGAATAACATCAGCATGGAAGGCATTCCGAAACGCTATTGGATGAAGCTCATGCAACTAATTGAGGCAAAAGAAACTCAACGCTTCGGTGAATTGTCGAAAAAGCAAACCAATAAGCTCATTGAAGAAATTGCCCAAGCTACTTTCCAAATTAAAGGGAAAAGTACCTTTAAAGAGGAATTTGTAACGAGTGGAGGCGTAAACCTTGCTGAAATCGACATGAAGACCATGCAAGCCAAACGTTTTCCCAACCTCTATTTTGCAGGTGAAGTATTAGATATTGATGCGATCACTGGTGGATTTAACTTTCAAGCTTGCTGGTCTGAAGCTTGGGTACTTTCAGAAAACTTATAATTGGTGTTTTTGTTAAAAGTAAGGTAACTTTAGATAGCATTGACGTTTATCGTTTATAAATTTACCATCATGCCCAAATATATACTCACTTTATTCAGCCTATTCTTTTGCACTACGATTGGATTCGCACAAACCGCCACTGAATTTGAAAATTGGTTGGCTCAGTTGAGTCATAACGATTTTGAAAGTGACTCCACCATCACTAAAATCATCAATACCTTAGAAGCGCCAAACTTCCCTTTTCAAACTTTTAAAAAGAATTACAAACCACTCGAATCGGATAATCATCGCTTAAGCATATTCAGCTTAGATTTACATAACGAAGGCTCTTATCAGCCATTTGCGAACTTTTTATGTTATGAATTTCCGAATGGTAAACGCATGGTCAAACTCTTAGATTATGTCATGGCTATCGATCAAGTCGAAGAGCTACCCGATTGTTGTGGAACAAATGCATACCTCCTTTCAGGCACCTTACACGGATGCATCAGCTGTGTTGAACACATTGCTTTCATCATCAATGTGAACGAAAATGCGTTTGATGAAATCGCTAGCGTAAGCCTTGCTACTCGTGATTATTCCAAAAAACTCACCATCGACACCGAAAATAACCTCATTGCTTTTGATTTTACTTACGATCCGTCCGACGAACATAATGATCTACGCATTGAGAATATGCAGGAAGATAGCTACTCCTTAAAAGATGATCCTTTTATTCATCTGCGATTCAGCAAGAGTTGTTCAGATTCCACACTCATCCATGTTAAAGGCATTATTTCTATTACGCTGAATGGCCATTTTCAATTAGGGGGGAATTAAACAGTTGTAATACTCATCCTCTTCACTTCAGCAGCTAAACACAATAGTTGTGTTTATACAATTTTCACCCCATTTAATGAAGCACGATTTAACTTTAATGCTAACTATAGTATGTTGTATTAGCTGCATACTAAAAATAGCTTTGCATACTTTAGTTAGCAATGATTTCAAAAAAAGATATACTAGTAAAGTTTGGTGAAAAAGTCCGAGAAATCCGAAAGGAAAAAGGACTATCACAGGAAGAATTAGCCCACAAAGCCGATTTACATAGGACTTATATTGGTATGATTGAAAGGGCTGAAAAAAATATAACACTTATCAATATTGAGAAAATTGCTAAAGCATTAGAAAAAAAAGTAATTGATTTATTTGACTAGATGGAAATAAAAAAATACGAAGACGATTTAATAACAGCATTAGAAAAGGTTGTAAACGAAGTAATTGATGAAAACCCCAAATTGAGTATTGCTGTAAAAAAAGGCGAACGAGTTGGAGATGCAATAAGCAAGTTTTTCGAAGATAATTTTGTAGCAAAAACCAAAACTCATACTTACTTTTCTAACTCGGAAGCATCGCCAATAGGAAAAACAAAAAATCCTTGGGATGCAAGAACACAATATACGATTCAAGGGTTTACACAAGATATATGGATTGATTTTAAAGCTGTAAATGTCGAAAATGACGACACCAACCCAGATAGTGGTACTCCTGATAAAATCATTAAGCACATTTTAGACGATAACTTTTATTTAGTATTTATCTATGTCTATTATCAAGGAACCGATACAGGGTTAGAGTTCGTTAAAGTCCACGATAAATATGTAAAGGCTTATTTTTTAAAAGATATAAGTTCAACATTTAGAATAACACCAGCGAACCAAATGCAAGTTAATGGCGCTGCTGAGCCTGAATACCGTACAAGAGAAGAGTTTCTGCAATTATTACTTACAAAAAAAATAGAATCTAACGAGAGGAAATTAAAGAAAGCTACGGAGGAATTAGCACATCTAAAAGGAGGTTTATTTAAAAAGACTAAATCAATAGAAATTAAGCTATCTGACTTATCGGCCAAAAACAAAGCTCAAGAAGACATCATTAAAAATCTGAAATAGCACTTTTAATGGTCTGTAACTCAATGATTGAAATTTCAAAATACTCATTAAAAATTGAATCTATTTCGTTTTTAGTTTCCTCACAATTATTTGGATTAGCATAAATCTTATCGACTAAATCAGCAACCTTCTCCTGCAACGAATGATCTGATGGCACCGGTATTTGGTACAAGTCTGATACTTTAATTTGAGGTTGTTTCCCTTTAGAAAATCGGATAATCTTTCTCTGTTGAGCGTAGAAAGTGATCAGTTCAGAATTTAAAAAGCCACATAAAAACTTCAAAAACTGCACAGAAGAAGCCGAGTTATTTCTTAAAGAAAACACATAAAGACTATTATTTGCTGAACTTGGATTTTTATCAAATGATGCAATGATTTCCTTTGCAGATTGTCTTATATAAATTTTAGGGTTATCATAAATGACGGTTTCACCTAAACCCAATCGCTTTTTATTTTTTATTCCTTTTGCTGTTAATTCCGCTTTTAATTCATCATTTATCTTGTCTTGTAGTGCTTTATCATAGTGAAAGAATTTTGTATGCTCCATTTCAGCATACTTCTCTTTTAATCCTTTAGAACCCTGATAATAAGGATAAACACCAACCTCTTTTTTAAATTGTGGCTTTTCAAAGACAAATCTGTCTTCCATATTTAGCAACATCACACATGTTCGCAGGTTTTTTTTCGGATACAACTCTTTAAGTGTAGGACATTTCTTAGCATGTATCTTCTGTATTATTTCAGCACTCTTTGAACATGTACTAAATCGGAATCTATATTGGTCACTTGAATTATTCCAAAGTTTTTGATTAACCTCAATTTGACTATTATCCTCCGCATTTATAATGGCCACAAGGTTATCTTTCACTTTAGTTTTTTGTATTGTTAAAATTACTTGACCACTTGCCACTTCAAAATCCTTAATATTATGCTTGATGGATAAAATTCTGGTGTTGTCTAACAAATATTTTCTTGTGTGCTCATAAGCAGTTTCAAAAAATGCTAAATCAACAATAAAACTTAATTTCCCATTTTCTTTCAAGAAATCAATTGAATGTTCAATAAATAACATGACATAATTGATTTTACCATTTTTGAGTGAATCAGGAAACTGTGAATACCTGTTTAAATAGTAAATTCTTTGGTTTTCATCTTTTTTCCTATCTCTTCTTCCATACAAAGAAACATAAGGCGGGTTACCTATTACATAGTCTATTTTTTGCAAAAACTTTGTAAGCGGCACCTCTTCAATAGAATCAAACAATGAATTTTCGTATTTGGGTTTTATCCTTTTTGTAAAATCATATACAAAAGCGTTGAAACTACCATTATAAACCTCGTTAAACCTTATTTCATAATATTCTTTTATATTCTGCTTGGTTTTCTCAACCATCTTTTCGTCAACATCAACAAAACAAATGTTGGACGCTACGAAATTTTGGAACTGCTTAGCACTTCCTTTTTCTTTAAAAATTCTTTCTAATAATCGAATTACAAAAACACCATTACCACAAGATGGTTCAAGGAATTTTTTATTTAAAATACTTTCATCGTTGAATGCTACTACATCTAAAATCTCATCAACAGTTTGTATATTATTTGTTAGAAATACACCAAAATCCTTTCGATAAGAAACCTTTAATGCTTTTTCGTGAATACTTTGTGTACTAACTACGGATGAGGACTGATTGTTAACCATATCACTTCGCTAATTATAGTATGTAAACTTATATAAAGTCCCCTGAAGAGGCAACAATGGATGGATTAAATCTTTAACTTGGTTTAAGAGGCTGTTTTAAAAAATAGTGTTTATCACGAATGGTTTGTTAGAGGAAAAATCACT
>JBMYQA010000092.1:0-20093 GCA_049600855.1 Flammeovirgaceae bacterium
AACTTCATTAGTATGTTAACTGATTTTCTCTAATACGTCAATTAATTATTAGTTTTTATATAGACCAATTAATGGTTAATTAAAGATTTTTCATAATAGTTTTGAGCGATAGAAAGGTTTGAGGATTTTCCACAAACCTTTTTTGTTTTTTCTCCCATACATCCAACCTGTTTAGCATCAAATCGCGGTAAAATATATGGACAAAGAAAAGCCTCATGATTAAAAATGAGACTTTGATATTATATGGAGACTGTTTTAACTTTTTCTGGATCGATGGAGCTAAACAAAAATGCAAACAGTCCCTTACACATTTTCGTACATAGCATCAATTTGATTGCCAAACTTTTGCTTCACCACTCTTCTCTTTAATTTCAACGTAGGTGTTAATTCTCCACTGTCAATTCCCCAAGGACTGTCGATAATCGCATACTTTTTAATCTTTTCCCACTTGGCAAATGACTGGTTGTATTTCTCCACTTCTTTATCATACATGGCTTTCACTTTAGCATTTTGTAAGACTTCTTTTGGAGAACTATATGTTATGTTGTGATCCTTACACCATTCTTCTAAGCCTTCAAAGTTTGGAACAATTAACGCTGAAGGGAATTTTTTTCCTTCCCCTACTACCATAATTTGCTCAATTAAGTACGATTCCTTGAATTTATTTTCCATCAACTGAGGGGCAATGTATTTTCCTCCTGATGTTTTGAACATTTCTTTCTTTCGATCAGTAATTTTCAGGTATTTGCCTTCAATAAACTCACCAATGTCTCCGGTATGGAACCACTCACCAGTCATTACTTCTGCTGTTTTTTCAGGATCTTTATAATAGCCTTGCATCACATTAGGTCCCTTACACAAAATCTCCCCGTCTTCCGCTATTTTCACTTCCACGCCTTCAATGGTTTTCCCTACACATCCCAATCGAGCTTCCGCAGGGTTTGAGCTAGAAGCGGTAATTACAGGAGAGGTTTCTGTCAGTCCATATCCTTGTAGAATCTTAATATTTGCTGCCCAAAAAATACGTGCTAAACGCGGTTGTAGTGCAGCAGCTCCTGAAGAAATGGTTACAATTTCTCCGCCCAATGCCTCTTGCCATTTGCTAAATATCAAGCTACGAGCAATGCCTAACTGGAAATTATACCAAAACCCCATATCTTTATCTGGCTCATACTTTAAGCCTAAATCTACGGCCCAAAAGAATAGTTTTTTCGACACGCCAGTGAGCGAATTACCTTTCGCCATAATCTTATCATACACCTTTTCTAACAACCTTGGAACAGTATTAAAGGTATTGGGTTTTACCTCTTTTACATTGTCACCAATTTTCTCAATGCTTTCTGCATAATACACACTAATGCCTAAATAGAGATATACATAGACTCCAATGCGTTCGTATACGTGGCAAAGTGGTAAAAAACTTAACGCGCGCTTAATGCGATCTCCTTCACCTAGTATAACAACAGAAACGCCTAAGGCATTACTGACCATATTATGATGAGAAAGCATCACCCCTTTCGGTCTGCCTGTAGTACCTGAAGTATAAATAATGGTGAGTAAATCGTCTTCTCTAATTTGATTTTTCAATAAGTCTACACGCTCATGATCCCCCTTTTTGCCTTTTTCTGCTAACGTATTCCACAACTCACAGCCACCAATTGGCTCGAACGAATACACTCCATCTATTCCTTCTAAATCAGCAATGGCTTTGGTAACTCGATCGTAAATTTCTTGTCCTTCTACAAATACGAGTTTAACCCCTGCATGGTGAAAAATGTAATTGTAGTCTTCAACCGTAATGGTAGGATACATGGGTACACTGATTACACCAATTTGTTGCATGGCAAGTTCCACAAAATTCCATTCGGGACGGTTTGTAGAAATAATAGCCATTTTATCCCCTTTTTTATACCCCATACTCAAGAAAGCAGCACTCAAGTTGTTTACAATCTCAACTACTTCTTTAGTACTGAACTTTTTCCACTCTCCATTGACTTTATAAGCCAAGCAATCTTGCTTTGGAGCTGTTTCTAATTGATGAGATAGGAAATCAAAGGCTCGTTGAAGTTTCATAGTTGTTATCGGTGAAAAGGATCAAAAAATGCTTTTGACTGAATAAATGATTTTATGTTAATCAGGTGAATATAATGTACGCTTCTTTTCTAACAAAATATTACATACTTTTTTCAGTAATATACGCATAATCTGAAGTGGTAATTAAAATAGGGTCATGTAATTACTCTGAAAAAAATTATATTTAAGTAACTGTTCACACATAGAATCAGTTATGTATATAAGAACGTCCACTAAGTCCACATCGTGAATTAGGTTCCGTTTCTAATGCCTTATACTAAGCCCTATTCGGATGAAACAACTACTACTTACCAGTTTATTTTTACTATTTGGTATTTCGTCACCGTTTGCTCAACATCAGCAAACATTTAGATTGCCAAATCACCTGACCACTCAAGATTACGATCAGCAACACCTCGTTATTAAACTCACGAATCAGGTCAGCGATTTGAATCATGAACAAATTGCGGAGTTAAAAAAATTAGGATTAACGCATCCTGAGCACTTTCTACCCACTTCATCCAATACCTCTCAACAACGGCAGCAACTCAATCAACTAGGTTTTAAATCCATTTTCAAAGTTAAGCGAGCACCTGGCACCCACATTGAAGAAAGCATTAATCAACTTAGGCGTTTTAATTGGATTGCCTATGCCGAACCCATTTACCACCACCAGTCTTTCGTAGATCCTAATACACTAAATGAACCATTTGTAAGCCTTCACTGGGGACATGAGAATGCCAATGTCTACCAAGCTTGGGATAGTACTTTTGGCGATAATTCTGTGGTAATCGGTGTAGTGGATGCAGGTTGCAGAACAGATCATCCTAGCCTTGTTGATAATTTCTTTTACAACGATGCAGAACGTTTTGGAACGGATGGAGTAGACGATGATGCCAATGGGTATGTGGATGATTCGTTGGGTTACGATTTTATTGGTAGAGATGGCGATGTAAATGATCCTGTTTTAGCACATGGAACGGAGGTTGCAGGAATTGTAACCGCTAAATTAAATGATAACATCGGTTCATACGGAGTAGCTCCTAATAGCTTAATCATGCCTTTGAATATCTCCACCAGCACAGGTGCTTTAATGAATGGCTATGAAGCAATTGTGTATGCCGCTGAAAATGGCTGTGACATCATTAATCTCTCTTGGGGAAGAATAGGAAACCCTTCTGCTTTAGAACAGGATATTATTAATATGATCGCTCAAACGTACGATGTGATTATTGTTGCTGCTGCGGGAAATACTCCAGCTCAACTCGATTTTTATCCAGCATCTTATGAAAACGTGGTATCTGTTGCTCACATTACTGCAGATAATGTTGGTTTTGCTACTTATAGTGATTTTATTGACCTCTGTGCACCTGGTGTGGGAATTCCTTCTACAACCATTGGCCTTGGCGCGGATGGTAATGGGCATAATTTTGTAACGGGATCTTCTTTTGCGTCTCCTTTTGTTTGTGCTGCGGCTGCGCTGATTAAATCGCACTACCCTGAATTAAAGGCAGAACAAGTGATTGAGCTCATTCGACAAACTACGAATCCTGATATCTATGCGATTCCAGCTAATGTGGGAAAGGGGTTTGGAACGGGCAGATTAGATGTGCTACATGCGATTTCAAATCCTGATACCATTACTGGTGTTCGATTATTAGATTATACATTCAAAAATGAAAATGACTCGGGTTTAATCATTGCTGGTAATACCGTTGAATGGGAATGCCGATTTGTGAATTACCTCAACCCTACTTCTGAGGTCTTTTCCATATCAATTAGTACCGAAGCAGATGCCATTACTTTGCTTGATAGCACGCTAGCTGTTGGCATACTCAATACCTTAGATACCTTATCGAATGCAACTACTCCCTTCCGAATGAAATTTGATGAGTCAATTGTCGCGCCACAATCTTATCTTTTTAAGATTACCTACCATTACAAAAATAAGGAAGATGTACAATTCATTACATTTAACCTTGGGCAAACACATCAAAATGTATCCTTTAATCGAATAACAACCAGCATTGATGCCAATGGGCGAATGGGATATACAGGAGCAAGTACCCAAACAGGTATTGGTTTTGAAGCTGACCTTACCCAGCTGCTAAATCCTAATGCTATTGGTGATATTGGCCTAGTGATTGCCAAAGATGCGACCCAACTTGTTGATTGTATTTTAGACGATCAGGGAGGAAAGAGCGATGATTTTGGCCCTTTAACAGCCACCACCGTAACAGCGTTTCCCGACTCGCTGATTGTTGCCGAAAGTGTTTATGGTGATTTTCGTAGCAATAATCCCATTGGCTTAAAGATTACGCAAACTACGCGTGGTTGGACCAGCGAAGGGAGATCGAATTACCTCATGGTCAATTATAGCATTGAAAATACAAATGATCATCCAATTGACTCCTTAGCCATTGGGCTTTTTGCCAACTGGGACATTGGCGATTCATTGGATACGGCAAAATGGGATGAGGCTGGTGCATTTGGTTATGTGATTGATCAAGATCGCGTAGTAGCAGTGAAAGCCCTTTCGAGTACAGAACGATTTAGAATATTGAATATGGATGGCAGTGTAGCTGGTGCCGATTTAACCGATGGCCTTTCCAAAGCTGAAAAATATGCCTTGCTATCATCAGATCAGAAATCAGAAGAATTGACCAATACAGATGTCGCTTTAATGACTAGTCAAAGCATTTATAACTTACCTGCGCACAGTTATCGGGAAGTTGCTTTCTTACTCCTATCTGACTCTACGTTAGCTGGACTACGTCTTTCCATAGATTCCGTACAAGCGGTGTTAGCAGAGCTATATACGCCTACTCCACCCATTATTTCCGACACCTTATTTTGTAGCATCGACGAACTCGCCTTACGCCCCGATTTAGACGGAGATTACCGATTCTATGATTCTCCTGGCTTAGATCAACCTGTATTTTCAGGCCGTGAACTTAACCTTGAACTCGCAGATACGGGTAAGTTATTTTACGTTACCGATGCTACGCTGCCGTTAGAAAGTGAGCCTTTTGTTGCCAGTGCTCATTGGGCTGCTCCCATCGTAAACTTTGGCATTCCTGACTCCTTAGATTTAGCTCAAACTAACTTACTGCCCATCACTAACCTAACTAGCAACTGGCCTGTAGCTTCCTATCGTTGGGACTTTGGCGATGGCTCCAGCTCATCAGACCCCACGCCTCAGAAAGCGTATTCTCTCATGGGGAATTATACTGTGAAGCAGGTAGCTGTAGCAGAAAACTCTGGTTGCACAGATTCAACTAGCCACTCCTTTATCGCGTATCGCTCTGATTATAAACCCAGTATTAATTCGATCGATGCTTGCTTGGGAGAAAATGTCACCTTATCGCCTACTGGGGGCAGCAATTTTAACTTTTACCAATTTGATAACGCAACAGGCTTATTAGGAAGCGGTTCAAGCTTCACCATCCCTGCCATTGAAACTAGTCAAACCATTTACATTTCAACTACGGATTCTGTATTTGAAAGTCCAGTAATTTCGGTAGCGATTGCTGTGACGAGCATTGAGGCCGATTTTACCTTAAGCACAACAACCATCAATGCATTTATTGGAGACACGCTTCGCTTAAGTAGCGCTGAGGCCGCATCTTGGGAATGGGACTTGGGCAATGGACAAAGCAGTAGTATGCAAAACCCTGAAGTCATTTACACTGAACCAGGCGATTATGACATTCAACTCATTAGCAGTAATGCGTTTAATTGTAAGGATACACTTACGAAAACAGTCACTGTGATCTCAGAAGAGCCCATATGGACAGATGATGAGCTGGGAAATGCATTTACGATTTACCCCAATCCGAGCGAGGGCTTATTAAATCTAGGTCTTGCTTCGGATCACTATAAATATTATGATGTCGCTGTGATTTCCTCTATTGGACATCAGGTATTTAGTCAGCGTTTTTATCGCTCTGATGGTTTGGTCAATTTGGATTTATCGCCTTACAGTAGAGGGCTATATGTACTAAAAATTACGATGCATGGCGCTACAGTGACGAGGCGTGTTGTTTTGGATAAGCTTGATTAAGCCGTTCGTTTTAGCTCCAAAACCGTGATTTCAGGCCAAATGCCTACACGTCCTGGAAAACCGATAAACCCGAACCCGCGGTTTACATAAAGGAATTGGTTTTTGGCTTCGTATAAGCCGGCCCATCTTGGATAACGGTATTTCACGGGGCTCCATCTGAATCCAGGGATTTCTACGCCCATTTGCATGCCGTGGGTGTGTCCACTGAGGGTGAGGTGTATCTTTTGCGAAAAATCAATGACCTGCTCATCCCAATGGCTGGGATCATGTGAGAGTAAAATGGAAAAATCATCCGCAGCAGCTTGCTGGAAGGTTTTTGATAAATCGCCATATTGCGGAAAGGGCTTTTTGCCCCAATTCTCTACGCCTGCTAATCGAATACTCGCTCCCTCTTTTTCAATTAATACACTTTCATTGTTCATCAAGCGAAAGCCCATATCTTTGTGATGCTGCGCTAGCGTAGCCAAGTTTTCATTTTTAGCTTCGGGACTCGGCCACTTCACGTAGTTTCCATAATCGTGATTTCCCAATACCGCATATTTTCCATAAGGTGCAGAGAGCTTCCCAAAATGTTCAATATAAGGTTCCACTTCCAATGCCCTGTTATTCACCAAATCACCCGTAAACACAATCACGTCTGCACCTTGAGCTTGAATTAAATCAATGCCCTTTTTTACCGCTTCAATCCGATCAAAACTTCCTGCGTGTACATCAGAAATTTGGGCAATCTTAAAGCCATCAAATGCGGCTGGTAAATCGGGAGACGGCACTGAGACATGATGTACGGTAAAATCATACCTTCCTTTGAATACGCCATATAGGAAAGCACTAAAGGGCAATGCAGCTACCGCCAAGCCTAACTTCCCAATAAATCTTCTCCTAGACCAGAACTTCGCAGGTTTTCGATTTTTATCTAATGCTTTTGTTGACGCATCGTAGCCAAACTTAAGTAAGCGAAATAGGTCTTCGAATAGCGGAAAGGGTAAGAAGAATAGCTTGGTAAAAAAAAGCGTGACTAATAACCCTAACATGATATTGGTGAATGTAGAGGGTTGCATGTACCCGCCTTTAAAGGCGAAGTTGGCTACTACAATGGCTCCAACACCAACTGCTACCGTAGAAAGATAGCCAATCCGAACCCACATTTTTTTATTCACAAAATAACGCAGAAGACTACGATACATGTATATTTCAGCTATTCCCACAATTAAAAGCAATCCCCAAAAGCGCATAATCGTATAATGAATTAAAGGTGAAGCGTTAAAGATAATGAAACTTCGGCGAAGTTACTGCTGAAGTATGTTGAATGAATCATTCATTAATCTTCATTCATGTACAACACAATTTTCCCTGCAACTTTACCGACAAAAAAGGTGTAATTTTTAGTTTTTTCGCAAGCTTAAAATGACCGATTTTCAATTGTTTTTTTCCAAAGTGAGGCCTTGCTATCCATTCGATTATATCAAGCCAAAAACACTGATAATCAATAAATTACAAACAAATCCTGCTATCATCCAGTAGGGTTTAATTCTAAGCAAACCTTCATCACCCCATCTTCACTATTGAACTTACTGGTGAAACCCAACTTCTTACATACGTGTAACATTGCCGCATTTTCAGGGAGAATATCTGCTACGAGTCGCTGAAGCCCTTCTTTCGTGGCTAGCCGAATGAGGTACTCCAACAACTTTGTCCCTAAACCTGTTCCATGATAATGGTCAGCAACTGTTAAGGCAAATTCAGCATCTTGATTATTTTTCAATCGAATTGTTCGACCTGCCGCTAATAAAATCGGCGAATCTTGTTCATGATTTAGCACCACCACGGCCATTTCCCGATCGTAATCCACAAAACAAATTCGAGACAATCGCTCATGAGAAACGCGATAATTGAAGCTAGGCGCATAAAAATAACGAAGATACACACTTTGATCTGATAGGGTTTTATGGAACTCCACTACTAAAGGCTCATCATCAGGACGAATAGGCCGCGCCCAAACTTGCTCCCCTGTTTTGAGTGTCCAGTTTTCCTCATATTCATACGGATAGGGTCGTATGGCTAATTTTGGCACATCTGCTAACTCTCCCTCATGCAAGTCCATTTCGGCATCTAAAATTAGAATATCTCGCATAGAAACGGCGATGGGGTACAACTCAATTTGTTTAATCAAGGGTTGTTCGACCACCAAATGACTAAACCGAACCAAAAACTGTTCAATGCGATCAAATAAATTCTTGGGCAGGTTATAGTTATTTTTTGCGGCATGGTAAATTTTAGTTTGCTCAATTACTCGATGTGCCAATGTTGTATTGAGTGGAGGCAAACCCACCACTTGATCTTTGTACAATTCAATAATGCGCCCTCCATTTCTCATAAATAATACCGCACCAAACTGATCATCCGTTTTACTGCCTAATTCTAAATCAATTCCTCGGTATTCATGCATTTTCTCTACCAGCACCCCTTCAAATACCTCCTTCCCTCTCAAGCGAATCGCCATGGTTCTAATTTCCTCGAAGGCCACGCTTACTTGCTCTGCTGTTTTCAGATAGAGCTTTACCCCGCCTAGTTCACTTTTTTTGTGCGTAATTTTGGAATGTAATTTCAATACTACAGGAAATCCAATTTCTTGGGCATGTGCTACAGCTTCGTCTATGGTGAATGCCCGTTTCATGTCTATGATTGGCATGCCATACGCGCGCAACACTTGCCCAGACTCCCATTCTGATAAGCGCGTTCTTCCTGTTGCCCGAATATCTAGTAAGTATTTATTGATTTCTGTAGGCACAGGGCGATTTTTAGTAAATACCTCAGGAAGTGAAGGCGTTTCATACAAACTCTTCAGGTTTTTAGCATACCGCCACATGTAATTGAACATTCTAACAGCTGCGTCGGGAAAAAGCACGGCAGGCACCCCCGAATCAACCAATATTTCATTGCTTTGATCGGTTTCACCTAAAATGCTCACAAATATCGGTTTACTGCTTTTCTGAGCAATTTCCGCGAGCCGTGTGGCAACATCATGCGCTGAACAATGCAATTGTGGAGAGACAATCACCAAGACCCCATCATTTCCCCGATCCAGTGCCAACTGATGCACCACCACACCAAAATCGTCTGCCGTAGCCTGATACTGAATGTCTAATGGGTTAGCAATATCCCACTGTTTCGCATTGGGTAACTGTTTAAAAACCGTTTCCGACTTTTCCGAAAAATCTGCCAATTGCCCATTACCCTCTAACAAAATATCTGTTGCTAAAATCGCAGGTCCACCAGCATTCGTCACAATGGCCAATCGGTTTCCTTTCACAATGGCTTGTTTAGAAAGTACCGAAGCCATTAGAAACAACTCTGCAATCCGCTCTACCCTCAAAATTCCGACTCGTTTAAAAGCAGCGTCAAGCACGGTGTCATCGCCAGGTAACTTACCCGAATGGGAAACTGCCACATAAGAAGCCGCTTGCGTTCGGCCAGCCTTAATTAATATAATTGGTTTACTAAATGCTACTTCCCGTGCAGCCGACATAAAGCGCCTCGCCTCCCCTACTGATTCCATATAGAGTAGTAGGGCCTTAGTTCGGTAATCATCGCCCAAATAACTGATGATATCGGCCCATTCTACATCAATCATGGTACCTAATGACACAAAAGCGCTGAAGCCTATTTTTTCTTTCGCACTCCAATCTAAAATCGCATTACATAACGCTCCGCTTTGGCTAATAAACGCAATGTTCCCCGCTTGAGGTTTACGATTGAAAAACGAGGCATTCAACTTTAAATGAGGCATGACATAGCCTAAACTGTGCGTGCCTAAGAGACGCATTTTGTAGCGTTTGCCAAGTTCAATAATTTCTTGTTCTAAAGAAGCGCCTTGTATACCAATCTCTCTAAAACCAGCTGCCACAATAAGCACAGCCTTTACTCCTTTTTTTCCACACTGTTCTAATATCTTGGGAATTTTTTTAGAAGCAATCGCAATAATTGCCAAATCTACCGACTCGGTGATTTGGGTTATGCTTCGATAAGATTTCAGCGAGGCTATCGTGCTGTAGTTTGGATTAACCGCAAATAGTTCATACGATTTTTCAGGCACATTTAGGTGAGCAATCAATTGTTGCCCTATACTTTGGTTTCGGTTTGAGGCACCAATTACAGCAATGGAAGAAGGCGAAAAGAATGCATCCATAATAGGGGAAATCAATTTCCCTTAATTTAATAGGCAATCTGCTTTAGGTCAAAATTTCCGCGAGCTTTTCTGTTACTTTTTCTTGAGTAAATAAAGAGTATTCCACGACTAAATTTAAAATCTCATTGATTTCTGATTTACCCAATTCGCGTTCTTTAGCAAACTCCAAATCAACTAACTTTTCGTTTAACTCAGGAAAGTTAAGGTAAGCCGTACAAGATTTATACTTATGCGCAAGTTCTTTTAAGGATAGCCAATCCTCATGATCAAAGGCTTCTTTCAGTTTTGGAGGATATTCATTCAAATTCTTAGATACGATCTTAAGTAAATTCAAGAACGGTTCTGTTTGCCCTCCTGCAATATCATGAATGTAGCTAAAATCTAAATTCGCTGCCATATTAGACGCCTTGTTCATAGATGGGTATTTGGTTTAATCTGGTAGATGCTTTAAAATATTCGTAATTTATAAAACAACTTGTAAGTAAAAATAGTAAAACTTAACTATTTGGGCAACAGCTTTATTTGTTTCACTTAAGAATCTATAAAGCTAAATCCTCATCTCCACTGCTTCAATTTGCATTTTAAACAAAAACTTGTGGATATTCTAAACAATTTCGTCTAATAAGTTTTATAATAAATAGCTCAGCATACCGCGTTGAAGTACGCAACTACAAACAACATGTATTAGGTGAGCTGCGTTTTTTGAGGACACACCATCATTTCTGCACCAAATTATACCAACGAAAAGAAGCTACTCTCACGTACAAACTACTGAATTATTGATTAGCACATGCTCATACTCAACGAGAATTATTTTTCTCCTGATGATTTTTTGTTAGATTTTAGTCATGAAGGCTTGTAAAACAGTGCTATTGACGAGCGTGAACTTTTGGATTTTATGATATTGGATTACAAACAACTTTTTAAAGTCGCTTTTGAACATCAAGAAACAAGCAGTATAGTTTGCTTGCCTGATGGCACGATTTCCTATGCTAATCAGCATTTTTATCAGTTTGTAAATCATTCCACTGATGTAACCCAAAGCTCTTTAGCACAAATTACACATCCCGATGATTTTCAATTGTTTATAAACCAAGTGAAGCAGTTTTCAACTTCCACCATTGAAGTTGCACCAATAGCTATCCGATTTATTACCGCTTCAGATATATACCAGCTCACCTCTACTCAACTTACTTTTATTCAAGAAGGCACCAAACTACAAGCCATTGTATTGAACATTTCCCCAGTCAATCAACCCATAAAGACCCTAAAAGATGAGGTATTTTTCAGGCATTTATATGAAGAAAGCCCCATCCCCATTGTATTAAAAACACTACATAATCGACGATTTGCACAAGCCAATCAAAAGTTTTGCGATTTGGTGGGTTACTCGCTTCAAGAACTGCAAACACTTTATGTGGATGACATTACCCATCCTGATGATGTAGACATTCACTTAGCCTCCTACAAGCAGCTCATGGAGGGCAAAATACCGTCTTTTACTTATGAAAAGCGTTATATCCGAAAAGATGGCTCGGTGATTTGGGTACAAGTTTCACTATCGCTTATCCATGATGATGAGGGCAATGTCTTTCAAAGTATTGCCATGGTACAAGATATTACCGCACATCATCAAGCTAAAACAGAGAGCTATGAAAGCGAGCAACGTTTGCGCTTATTCTTTGATCACAGCCCCCTTGCCATTGCTATTCGCGATTACGAAAGCGAAATCCTCATTATGGCGAATGATCGTTTTTGTGAGTTAATGGGCTATACCCGTGAAGAATTAATTGGTCAGCCGCGCTCCATTATTCTGCATACAGAACAGCAAGAGAAATACGATCGGATGATGAAAAAGATGATTGAAGGTAAAATTAGTTCTTTCAGTACGATCAAAACGTATAAAACCCAAAATGGAAAAATCATTTGGTGCGAAGTAACGAGAGGCTTATTTCAAATCAATGATCGAATATACATTTCTGCTACCATTCAAGATATTACGGAAAAGCGAAAAATTGAACAAGAAAGCAAAAGCATGTCTCAGACGTTAAAAAACCTGATTGCATTCTTGCCAATTATCTATTATAAAATTGATGCAAACGGCATATTCACTGAAAGCCGTGGTTCTGGACTAAAAAGTCTCGGTTTAGATGAAGACGCGGTAGTAGGCATGAGTATATTTGATGCTTATGGCGAATTATCCAATATCACAGAAGCTCATAAAATTGCGTTAGCAGGCGGATACAAATCATTTGAAACGAGTTTAGTTGGTCCTAATGGAAAGACTGTATATTATGATACCATCATTTTCTTTGATCAGGCAAATGGTAAAGGCGCCATTGGTTTGTCATTTGAAGTCACCGAATCCAAAAACACCATTTTTGCTTTAAAAGAAAGCGAAGAACGTTACCGAACAATTTTCGAAATGTCAGAAGAAGGAATGATTCTG
The DNA here is from genome assembly GCA_049600855.1 of Flammeovirgaceae bacterium. Classification (GTDB taxonomy): domain Bacteria; phylum Bacteroidota; class Bacteroidia; order Cytophagales; family Flammeovirgaceae; genus JBMYQA01. The sequence continues at coordinate 12,772 of JBMYQA010000092.1, forward strand.
GCTGATGTTCAAAATAGAAAAATCTTAGAATGTAATCAGGCCATGATGCGCATGTTAGCGGTGACCAAAGCTGACATTATGAATGCAAATCCACTCGATTTTTGCCCACCCTTTCAGCCTGATGGCAATTCCTCTCGAAAGAAATACTTATCCATTCTAAAAAAAGCCGCTAGCCAAAGAGCACCCATTTCATTTGAATGGAGGCAAATTACAAAAAATGGTCGCGTGTTTGACGCAGAAGTAACCGTTTGCCCAATTTTAAAAGAAAATCAGCAGTTATGGCTGAGTGTAACTAGGGATATTACGGAGAAAAAGAAACGGGAAAAAGACAAAGAACGGGTATTTGAGGAGCAACAATACATCTTTGATGCCATGCCGTTATTCTTCTTTTTCAAAGACACGCACAATAATATAATTCGATGCAACAAAAGGGCAGCTGATTTTTTAGGCAGTACCGTTGAAAAACTCAGCAATGTTCACGCCTCTGAATTATTCCCTCAAGATGCGGAGCACTACTACCAAGATGACCTTGATGTAATTCGAAGTAAGAAACCTAAACTCGGCATCATCGAACGAAAGAACAACGGAGATGAATCGATTTGGGTTACTAAGGATAAATTTCCTCACTTCGACGAAGAGGGAAACGTTTCTGGCATCTTAGTTTTTGCCAAGGAGGTCACTGAATTATATGCTGCACAAGAAGCCCTCAAATTAAGTGAAGCAAAATACCGAGATATTTTCGAAAATGTGAATGATTCCATCATCATGCTCGATGCTTATGCCAATGTGATTGAAGGGAATAAAGCAGCTCAAGACTTATTAGAGTTAAATCCTCGTGAAATCATTAATTTCAACGATTTAATTCACCCAGAAGATTTGGAAACTTCATTGGAATACTTCAAAAAGGTACAACGAGAAGGCTCTTATGAAGGCCATCAAACTCGGATTATTACACGCAGTAAACAAGTAAAATTTATTGAAGTCAATTCTGCTTCTATATTGGATGAAGAGGGCAACTTTATTGGTTCAAAAGATATTGTTCGAGACATTACCGATCGCATGCTGGCCCAACAAGAGTTAGAAGAGCGCAATAATTACTTAAAAAAAATAAATGCTGAATTAGATCATTTTGTCTACCGCGCCTCCCATGATTTAAGGGCTCCCTTGTCTTCTTTGTTAGGATTAATTGAAGTCATTAAGATGAATGAGACCGTGGAAACCAATATTGATCTGCTCAATAAAATGTCGGGACAAATCAATAAACTGGAAAACTTCATCAAAGAAATCATTGATTATTCTCGTGTCTCTCGAACGGGATTCAACGTTCAAGCATTAGATATTCGGGCCATCCTAGAGGAAATACTAGAGGATTTGCGATTTATGGAACACGCGGAGCAAATTTCTACCAAAATCAGCGTAGAAGGTTTTCCTAGTATGGCTGCCGATAAAAGAAGCTTAGACATTATCTTAAATAACTTGCTCTCCAATGCCATTAAATATGCTGATCCTTCCAAACAAGCATTCATTCATATCCATGTTCACGTGCAGCCAACCCAAGTGCGTATTGTCATCAAAGACAATGGCATAGGCATTCGAGAAGAATTCAAAGCTAAAATTTTTGATATGTTCTTTAGGGCAACCGATCAAAACATTGGTTCGGGACTTGGGTTATTCATTGTGAAAGAGGCCGTACAAAAGCTGAATGGCACCATTGAAGTGGAATCTACTTACGGTGAAGGCAGTCAATTTACCATCCTCTTCCCGAACCTATTCGATGCCATTCCTGCAACTACCAACTAGTTTTGGTAAACAATTACCCAAACAACAGGTTATACATGCAAACTCTTAATCCCTATACTCATGCTCAATGATTCTGATTTAATCAATGATCAGCACCATCTTGATAAATACCAAGCATTTTGCGATTTGTATGAAATACAGGATATAAAAACCGTCGTAAGACTGTATGACATCTATGAGTTGGTGGCTTTTTTCCCTGCATCGCCAAGTGATTCAGACAAGAAAGCGCTCCAAGAACTTATTGGCACCCAAACTCCTGCTGGCTATTTAGATTATACCCGCTCTACTAATACATTTGAGCTGGTGATGAAATGGCAAGAAAAAACGGGTAAGTTTGATGATACCGCCATCAGTTTTAACGATTTCTCTATGAATGATAAGAATAAGCAGTAATCCCTGCTTTACATGTTCATCAAATTTATTTTACACATCAGATGAAATCGGCAATCCACTTCCACCTGATGCATAACAGGCATTACTCTTGACAACCTTTTTTCCTTCTTGTATCTGTAATTTGAGTAATTTCCCAACCTTGTACTGTTTTAATCAATTGGAACATGTTGACACCACAATGCAAGAGCGCATCATTTAAGTAAAATTCGTATGGTGTCCACACCGCAGCCATATTTCCATCAATTTTCACCTCATAGCCTAAAATTTTCTCATCCCAAAGCTGGTCTTTCGGTTTATTTTTCACGCCTTCCACAAATTTCGTATACGAATTTATGCGGCTGACGGGCTTGCCATTTTGCATTCCTGTAGTTACCAAACGCGCATCACTTGAAAAAACGCCTTCAACCATTTTTTCATCTCCTTCTTTCATCCCTGCAAACAGCTTTTTAATGACATCCGTTACTGCTTTTTCCTCGTCTTTATCATTTGGTGCTCCATGAATGAGGCTTAAAAATCCTTGAATCAACTCATTGTCAATGGTAACTGATAAGTGGTAGTGCTTTAGTAGCCAGCCCTTTTTCTTATCTTTTTGTAAAACCCCTGAGCTTCGGCATACGCCCATCCAAGTATCGAGCGTTTCATTAAACCAAGCATAATCCTTCTTTTTGTTGAAGTAAACCTTTCGCTCGATGGGTTTGAAGTCCCAGGCCTTATCACGGGCAAAGTATTTTTTCGACCACTCTTTCAGTTCATCACGCAACCACCTTTCGGTTTTATCTGTTCCGATGTAGATGCAGTCATCCGCCATTCGACCAAAAAAACCTTCTGAATCTGCGGTAGCTGCTGCTTTGTGCCAAGCATCCATAAAGGTATTGATTTCTTGCTCTGCTTTTTGCGCATTCACGTGCGTGGCAAGAATCAACAAACACGTCATTAGTATGAGTCTTTTCATGAGGCTGTAGTTTAAAACGATTTGAAGATTGGGCATTCCAATCCATTCATGAGCAGGCCAAGTGTAGCTCAGCATTTTCAAAATCGCCAGTTTTTTTCCATTTGCGGGAACTACTCAAAGATTTACAACACCCCAATACACTCCTTTTACCACTTCTCCCATTTTCGTGTAATCCAATGTGTCAGGTGTATCTGTTTTCTGATGATAGTTGGCGTTTCTAAAAAATGAAGTATCGGTAATCATGACGGCAGGATAATCGTGTTTCCAATAATTTCGATGATCGGAAAAGTCGATACCTACCATTTGTTCGGGTGCGCTAATGGAAGAAACGGGAATATTTGCCCCACTTTTCATGTATTTTTTAAAGTGCTTCACCACTTTACCTTGTCCTAATTTACCCACCACCGCAATAAAATTAGCGCGTGTGGGATAAATTGCTTTTAAAATACCTAAAGGATAATCTTGAGATTTAGGCGCATCACTAAAATATCCAATCATCTCCAAACACACCATCGCCTTCACTTTTACACCAGCATCTTTCAACGATTTTGCATGAATAAAACTGCCCATTTTATTGGAGCGAAAGAAAGGGGGTTCTTCCAGTGAGTATGCCACCAATTCAATCTGATACTTCAACTGATCTTTATTTTTTTGAAATAGCTCAGCCAAAGCCAATAGTCCAGCCACTGCACTGGCATTGTCATCAGCACCAGGTTGGTCGCCACAAACATCGTAATGAGCACCCACTACAATAATTTCTTCTGATTTTGGTCCAATGCGGGCAATCACATTCTTATGAGGGATTTTTTTCGCGTAATACTCTTGCAATTCAGTAGCATAACCCAATTTTTCCAAGCGCTCTTGAATAAAGTCAGCCGCTTTATTGAGCATCGGCTGGTTGTCAAAATTTCTTGGGTAACAGCTATCAGCCAAAAAAACAACATCTGACTTTAACACATTGGTATCTATCTCAATTACTTTTTTGGGGCTATCAGGAAGCTTTTCCAAAATTGGAGTGGCAATGTAAAATGCACTTCCTACTATAAAAACAACAAAGAACACAAAGAGATAAAGCATGCTTTTCAGAAGTTTCTTCATAAGATTGATTGTTTTGAGACACCATCGTTCTCGGAAACGAATATACGTAAAAAGATCGTTATCAAGTAAACTGCGGACAAGAGCAGCCGATCCCAAAACTACCTCTTGTCCACAACGCACCAATTCCCCTAAAATCGCAACCGCACACCAAGCTTCGCTTCCACGCTAAACCCAAACTCACTCGTCCAATAAGGGCTAACCACCGCATTCAGTGTAATGCGATCGTTGAGCTTGTATTCTGCGCCTATTCCTAAACCTACGTCTAATACACCTAAGCTATTCCAATCGGACTGGCCTTCGTACTTTCGAAATTGCCGCGAATACATCACGCTAGGTTCCAAAAAGAACACAAGCTTCCGGTCGGGATTTGTAAAACGAAATCGCGCGAGTAAATAGGCACTTAAATCCTGCTGTTTAGCATTATCAACATCGTGTCCTGTATATTCATACCATTTTCGGGAATAACTTATACCAGGCAAAAAGGAAAACCGCTTAGAGACAAAAAATTCATAATCGATTCCTAAAGTTAATCCTTTTCCAATCCAACGTCTTCCTGCTCCTAAATTACGCTCTTGATAATAAGGGGTGAGGTTAAATCCTAAACTTGGCTGAGGTAATGCTGTAGATCGTTGAAAGTCATTTTTTATTAGCTTAGGTTGTTTCATCTTATTTCCCAAGCTCAAGTGATACAATTTGCGTTCTTGCTGATTCCGCTTGAGCAATCCTCCAGAAAGCCCACAGGAAGATGTTTTCATTAAATTTGGTGAATATACGTATTCATTACTTGGCAATTGAACATAGGAGGATGCTTTAAAATTAGCATTTTGCTGTGCTCGGATTCCACAGTGAAATAATAAAAATGTCAATAAAAAAATAAGTTGATGCTGATTCATAAGTGTTTAGTTTGTTTACAGGCTTTTCGAAGTGATACCCCTAAAACGCGGCAACCTAACCATCAATTTAACGGCGTTTAACAGCTTTAACTTTTTTTCAAACATGATCGGAATGCCGTATTGTTCTGAATTGATTGTTTGGTTAGCGTTCATCAAGGGAGTTCTTATAAATTCCTATGCTTGACACTACCGACTATGCAATTATTTTGTAGCTTTGCTCCCTAACTAATGAAATCCCATTTAGCTTGTACTGAGATGATGAAGAAATACACCTTCACAGAGAAAAAAGATACGCGTTCTGGTTTTGGAGCAGGATTATTGGAATTGGGTAGAAGCAATCCTGATGTGGTAGCCCTTTGTGCTGACCTAACGGGATCGCTCAAAATGACCGATTTTAAAAAGGAATTTCCAGATCGATTTTATCAAGTAGGCATTGCCGAAGCCAATATGATGGGTATTGCGGCAGGCTTAACCATTGGCGGTAAAATCCCTTTCACAGGAACATTTGCCAATTTCTCTACTGGCCGTGTATACGATCAAATTCGACAATCTATTGCCTATTCAGGTAAGAATGTAAAGATTTGTGCTTCTCACTCCGGCCTTACTTTAGGAGAAGATGGGGCTACTCACCAAATTTTGGAAGATGTCGGGATGATGAAAATGTTGCCACACATGACCGTCATCAATACGTGTGACTTCGAGCAGACTAAGGCTGCAACAATTGCGATTGCGGATCATGAGGGCCCGGTGTATTTACGATTTGGTCGTCCTAAAATGCCTATTTTCATGGGCGATCAGCCGTTTAAAATTGGCAAAGCCATCACCTTAAACGAAGGAACTGACGTAACCATCATTGCTACAGGACATCTCGTATGGGAAGCCATTCTTGCTGGTGAAAAATTAGCCGCCCAAGGCATTAGCCCTGAAATCATCAATATCCACACCATTAAACCACTAGACGATGAGGCCATTCTAGCCTCTGTGCGTAAAACGGGTGCTGTGGTGACCGCTGAAGAGCACCAAGTATTAGGTGGTTTAGGTGAAAGCGTTGCCAGCTTATTAGGCCGTACCTTACCTACTCCAATTGAAATCATCGCGGTAAACGATAGCTTTGGCGAGAGTGGTACTCCTGATCAATTGTTGACCAAATACGGCTTAAAAGACGATAATATCGTTGCAGCTGCTAAAAAAGTGATGCAACGTAAAGCTGAATTAGTTTAACTACTAGTTATTAACTTCAATGAGGCTTTTTAAACCTGAAGGAATCTTTACCTAGCTTAAAGATTCCTTTTGTTTTGGTATTCTTCTTAATAACACAGACTGTGAGCGACACAAAAACATATGACTTCCAAGCTGGAGAGGTATTACTCATCGACAAACCACTTGAATGGACTTCTTTTGATGTGGTCAAAAAGATTCGAGGGCAGTTGCGCATTAAGAAAATTGGTCATGCAGGTACGCTAGACCCCTTAGCAACAGGCTTATTGATCCTTTGTACTGGAAAGATGACGAAGCAGATCAATAACTATCAAGGCATGCCGAAAGAATACACAGGAGAGTTCCATTTGGGTTGCACTACGCCATCCTACGACTTGGAAACGGCCATTGAGAATGAAGTAGATATCAGTCATCTTACCGAAGAGGCGGTGTATGAAGCCGTAAATTTGTTTTTAGGTGAAATACAGCAAATCCCGCCAGCACATTCGGCCGTAAAGGTGGATGGAAAACGCGCCTATAAAAGTGCTCGCGAAGGCAAAGCCGTAAAAATTGATCCTCGAACCGTGACAATTTATGAGTTTGATATTACTTCCATACAATTTCCTAAAGTTACGTTTCGAGTAAAATGTTCGAAAGGTACTTACATTCGCACTTTAGCCAACGATTTTGGAAAAGCGTTAGGAGTTGGCGCACACCTTTCTGCCCTCCGTAGAACGGCCATAGGAGATTTTCGTGTGGATGAAGCCAAGAGCATTGAAGAGATGGTGGACATTATTCAAGCGTGGAAACGCACACAGCAAGCATGAGTTTACACGATAACACGAAATATCCATCAATAGATTTTTTGCGTCAAAAGGCAAAAAAACGCATGCCTAAACATTTAGTTTAGCTCTTTTCCTACTCAACCCGATGGTTTAACAATTAAATCTGCTATTCAAGGCTTCTGAGCCTTGAATCCATCATCGAAA
>JBMYQA010000093.1:0-20007 GCA_049600855.1 Flammeovirgaceae bacterium
TATTATTGCTTTCCATATTATACCAAATAATCAATATCCTACCTTTTTATCTAATAATTTCTAAATAACTCATATAATTTTCTGAGTTGTACTTAGTTATATTAGTACCATTGATTTGTTCTTTGTAAATTTTAGCTTTGAAGTAGTCTAAAATATAAACTCAGCAGTTTTCTAAAGAAAATAAGTTTTACGTTCACGAATAGTAAGTGCTCTACCTATGACCCTTTCAGTACCAAATACAGCAAAAGCCGTCTTGATTGGGGCAAGTAATTTCCCCAAAGACGATACGCTTTCTCCCATTAATCAGGCAGAAAATAACATCAAATCCTTTGCAGAAGTACTTGCCGATCAGAGTATTATCGGAATTAATGATGCGAATATCATTCGAATGATGGATGTTCCTGATAACACTAAAATTAAGGAAGAGGTTTCCATTGCTGCAGAAGAAGCCAAGGGGGCATTAATTGTGTACATCACTGGGCACATCACTACACGAAAGGGACATCTTTATCTAGCTACGCCAAATTCATCTCGTAAAAAAATCCATATTAATGGCATTGCATTAGATGAATTATTGGACATTATTAGTGAAACAAATGCAGAAACGCGGGTTCTCATTTTTGATGCCTATTACAGCGATGTCAATGATGAAGAAACTGAAGGAGATGTAGTGGTGGATGCCCTGAAGTATTATGAAAGTGCTTATCTAAACACATTTATTCTTTCTGCTTCCCCATCTTCCAATTTTATGGGCTTTAAAGGAAGTACTGACCACACAGCATTCACCGAAGCCTTGGTTAGTACCCTCCGCAATGGCATTGATAAGGAACAAGAAGAATTGAGCCTCGAAGATATTCATGATGGTTTAAAGGAGCGGATGACGGGACAAATGCCTTTGAAAAGCACAGCCGCTAAAGCAGATAAAATCAACTTCTCTTACAATACAAAGTTTTTAGGATTTCGCGATATGAAACGCACTGCTGATCGTTTCTTTGAAGACGAGCAATTTCAGCAATCCTTAAATGCGTATGAAGAAGCTTCGAAATTATTTGGTAAGAATGCTGAAGTGGCGCAACGTAAACAGTTTATCAAGTGCTTTTTGGAAGGGGAAAAGGCAGTCGAAAAGGGGAATTTTAATAAAGCTAAGGAGGCTTTTTTAGAAGCGCAAACCATATTCGACATGAAAGTGGTGTCGGAAAAGATTAATGGGGTATTAATGACAATTGCCAACACTTTATTTGATAAAGAAGAGTACGAATTGGCACGTGAAAACTACAAAATGGTAGCAGCTTATCGGCCTAATGATGGCTTTATCAAGGAGCGTTTAGAAAAATGCGATCATGAATTGCGTTTCCTTGATCTCATTGATGAAGCTGACAAGTACTATTTTGAAGATGATTTTGAGAAAGCGCTAGCACTGTACGGACAAGCGCTCCAAATACATCCCGACCGCAAAGCCGCTAAACGCAAGGAGGAATGCGAACGCTTACTGCACAAAGCTGCACTTATTCGTGAACGCATCCAAAAAGAGCAACAAGATCAGGTGGTGGAAGTCAGTCCCGCTGAGAAAGAAAAGCTAGAAAAGGAATTGCGAAAAAGCATCACAGATGAATTAAGCAAGGACTTTGAAGCGAAGCAAAAAAACTTAGAGAAAGCGCTTTCTGAGAAAATCAGTAAAGAACAACAAGCGGCTTTTGATGAAAAGCTATGGTCGAATATATCGTTGGCAAATAGCTTAGATGTTTACGAGTTTTTTATTCAGTATTATCCAGATTCGGCGCATATTGATAAAGCGAAGGCGAAGCTTGATGAACTTTCTCAAATAGTCACCAAACAAAAACAAAAGGCTGAGAAGCAGGAAAAGGTAGCGGAAAAGCCACCTGTGGTTAATTCGGAAAAGTCAGAAGAGAAAGCGAAAGAAGTGCAAGAAAAACGCGATAGTGCATCGAAAAAGCATAAACCGTTTATTCAAGAAGAGAAAGGACGCAGCCATGTGAGTGAAGAAAAACCTTACAATATCTTAGAAGAGCTTGAGGCGCAATTTAATAATACAGGGGAGGAGAAGAAGGAAAAAAAACCTGTTCATAAAACAGAGAAGGCCCCAGAAAACTCTGCGGAAAATCAGGTTAATAAAGTGATGAAAGATGATCTGGCAAATAAAGAAGCTCCCAAAGAGGATGCTCCTAAGAAAGAAGAAAAAGAACCAGAAAAGCAAGAAGCTGCCAAGAAGGAGGAAAAACCAGTTATGGCGGAGAAAGTGGAGCTTGAGCCAGTAAAGGTTCCTAAGAAAGAGGAAAAACCTCCAGTAGTGAAAGAAGAGAAAACGCCTAAGTCTACTCCTGCTGTTGAAGAGCCTAAGGCATTTTCAGAAGAAGAGTTATGGCAAAATGCCGTTGAATCCAACTCGGTAGAGGGTTATCGCTTTTATGTGGATAATACCAAAGAATCGGAACACTTAGTAGATGCTTATTACCAGATTAATAAGTTAAGTAAAATGGCTGATGCAGGTGTGATTGATGAACCAAAAGAAGAAGAAAGTACGCCAGTTATTGAACGAACTGTTTCCGAAGCTCCTGTTTATCCTACGAATGAAGTAGTAAAAGAAGAAGGAATGAACCCTGTTGCTGAACCAGTAGTAGAAGAAACTCCTGCTGTACAGAATGAAGAAGAGGAACTTTGGCAAAAAGCAACTGAGGCGAATACCGTAAATGCTTATTACGAGTATGTTGCCAATTCCAAAGAAAAAGCACATTTGGAAGAGGCTAAACAGTTAATTGCTTCATTGAAAGAAAATGCACGTGAAAGCGAGAAAGATGATTGGGAAAGTGCCGAATCGGCAAATACCATTGATGCTTATAAGAATTACATAAAAAAATACCCGCTAGGGCATTATTACGCGAAAGCAATGTTCCGCATTAGTGAACTAGAAGCCCAATTATAGGCAAACACAACTTGAAATCAAAAAGCCCCCTTAAACATTGCTTAAGGGGGTATTTTTTATAAACTAGGCCAATGCAGGACTTGTCGTTAATAAATTATGTTTTACCAAGTACTCTGCAATTTGTACCGTATTGGTTGCCGCACCTTTTCGAAGGTTATCAGCCACAATCCACATGTTTAGTGTATTTTCTTGGGTATCATCTCTGCGCAAACGCCCCACAAACACTTCATCTCGATTGTGTGAGTGTAATGGCATCGGATATTCCAAGTTTTTAAAATCGTCCTGAACAATAATACCTTCAGTAGCCGCTAATAGCTCGCGTACCTCATCTAAATTATAATCGCGCTCAAATTCAACATTTACCGACTCAGAGTGGCCGCCCATCACTGGAATTCGCACTGCTGTAGCCGTTACTTTTATCGTGGAGTCTAAGATTTTCTTCGTCTCATTTACCATTTTCATCTCTTCTTTGGTGTAGCCGTCTTCGAAGAAGATATCCACATGAGGTAACACATTCATGTCAATTTTATAAGGATATGCCATCTCGCCTTCTACACCCTTGCGCTCATTCATCAGCTGATCTACAGCCTTTTTTCCAGTACCCGTAATCGACTGATATGTAGAAACCACTACGCGCTTGACCTTGTACTTTTCATGTAATGGACCTAAAGCTACGACCATCTGAATGGTAGAACAATTTGGATTGGCAATGATTTTATCTGCTTTCGTGAGCTGATGGGCATTGATTTCTGGAACAATCAATTTATGATCGGGACTCATGCGCCAGGCCGAAGAATTATCGATAACGGTAGTTCCTACTTCAGCAAACTTGGGAGCAAACTCTAGGGAAGTACTACCTCCAGCAGAAAAAATTGCAATATCGGGTTGGGCAGCAATTGCATCTTCTACTGAGATTACCTTGTGTTTCTTGCCCTTATACTCAATCTCTTTACCCACCGACCGCGCTGAGGCTGTCAACAATAACTCATCGTACTGGAAATTGCGTTCATCCAGCACACGTAGGACTTGCTGCCCTACCAAACCAGTAGCACCTACAATTGCTAATTTCATTTTTGATAAAAACTAAGTGAAATAAAACATAAATTGCCCATTTTAAATTGTTTAATAGGCAGAATGGTTCTTTACCATTCATACAATAAGCATCATCGGATTTTACTTTTTTTCAACTCCTATCTGCAATTATTGCGAACGCACAAAGTTAGGTTTCACGAGGGGTAATGCCAATAATTTGTATAACAATCGTTATGAACTCGATTTCCAAATACTTTTTTGGCAAGTTTCTTAACTTTTTTTGCAGTTAGTCGTATGGAGAAGTGAGTACCATTTCTGAGTGGCGATGGATTTGTGTGGAAGTTTTTTCAATTCCCATTATCTTAAAAACAATTGAAGTATTATCTTTCAACTTTAATCAATTGGCTAAATTGATGTTACATAAAAATCACTAAAGCTTAAAGTTTTATCGTAGAGAGATTTTGGTGAAGTATGTATCTTAAAGAGCATATCAAGCCTTGTTTACAATGAGGGTGATTTTGTGGGGAATGGTACAGCAAACTAATCACATCCAGTTGAAGGAAAGGATGATAAATCACAAAAAAATGAATCAGAGATAGTCATGGGCTTCTCAAAGGCTATCTACCTAAATCGAACGAATTATGACAAAGAAGAAAAAGAAAAATCAAAAGAGACGCATTAAGAAAAACACAAAATCAATTAGAGATATTGGAAGTGTAAGAGATCAGGTGGTTAATTTTTTAAATAAGAAGCCTGAAAAGCGATATACCTTCAAACAAGTAGCCAGTATGGTTGGCGCAAAAGAGTTGAGTGCCAAAAATCATTTACATAAATTATTAAATCAATTGGTCGAGTTTGGCGTAATCCAACGGCCAACGGAAAGACATTACCAAGGCATTCTTTCAGATGATTTATTAGAAGGTGAAGTAGATTATGTAAATGCAGGTTATGCTTATGTCATTGTTGGCGAGCCCTATGAAGACATTTGGATTAGCGCGCGTAACATGAAAAATGCACTTCATGGCGATAAAGTTGCTATTCGTTTATTGAAAAGTAAAGGTCGGAAAAAGCGCTTGGAAGGAGAAGTCGTTTCCATTGTGGAGCGGCACAAAACTTCCTTTGCGGGCACCATAGAAATATTTCCCCGTTATGCCTTTGTAGTGGTAACTGATCGGAAAATGCATTTTGATGTATTTGTTCCGCTCAATGAAATTAATGAGGCCAAACATGGTGAAAAGGTAGTAGTAGACATTACCGATTGGAAAGAAAAGGATAAAAATCCAACGGGTAAAGTCACGAAAGTGCTGGGGAAATCGGGTGAACATGACACGGAGATCCATTCCATCATGTTTGAGTACGAACTGCCATTTGAGTTTCCACCTGAAGTAGAACAAGCAGCCGAAGAAATCCCAATTGAAATCCCTGCGGCAGAAATTGCCAAGCGAAGAGATTTCCGAAACATTACCACGTTTACCATTGACCCATTCAATGCCAAAGATTTTGATGATGCCTTATCAATTCAAAAATTAGAAAATGGCAATTGGGAAATAGGTGTACACATTGCCGATGTAACGCACTACGTTCATCCCAATTCGATTATTGAAAAAGAAGCGGTAAAAAGAGCCACTTCAGTTTATTTGGTAGACCGCACGATTCCCATGTTACCAGAAAGGTTATCGAATGGCCTGTGTTCCTTACGACCCCATGAGGAAAAGTGTACATTTTCGGCAGTATTTGAATTAGATGAAGAAGCTAAACTCGTCAATCAATGGTTTGGGCGTACCGTAACCTATTCGGATCGACGATTTACGTATGAAGAGGCGCAAGAACGGATTGAAACGGGTGAAGGAGATTTTGCAGAAGAAATCAATACCTTGAATGAGTTGGCTAAAAAGCTGAAAGCTCAGCGTTTTAAGAGCGGTGCCATTTCTTTTGAAAGCGTGGAGTTTGTATTTAAGCTAGATGATGATGGGAAAACGCCACTAGGCATGTTTGTGAAAGAGCGAAAAGAAGCACATAAACTGGTGGAAGAGTTTATGCTTTTAGCGAATAAGCAAGTAGCTACTTTTGTGCATAAACAGCGGCCAGATAAGCCCAATACGATGGTGTATCGAGTACACGAAAATCCTGATCCAGGAAAAATTGCCGAATTCTCCATGTTTGTAAAACGTTTTGGCTATACCTTCCCGCTAGATACTAAAAATTTACCAGCAGCTTTCAATAAGCTTACTGCTGAAGTAGAAGGTAAACCAGAGCAAAACCTTGTAGAAAGCCAAGCTGTTCGTACCATGGCTAAAGCACGATATACCACCTCACCTATGGGGCATTACGGTTTAGGGTTTGCGCATTACACCCATTTTACATCACCCATTCGAAGATATCCTGATATGATGGCGCATCGTTTGTTGCAACATTATTTGGATGGAGGAAAGTCAGTGGATAGTACAGAATATGAAGAGCTGTGCAAGCAATCTTCAGCTTTGGAAAAACGCGCTGCTGATGCAGAACGGGCTTCGATTAAATACAAGCAGATTGAGTACATGCAGCAGTTTATGGGAGAAAAGATGGAAGGAATGGTTTCGGGCTTAACGGAGTGGGGAATGTACATTGAGTTAGTAGAAACCAAATGTGAAGGCATGATTCGTCTATCAGATATTCCTGGTGATCATTATCATTACGATGCTGAGAACATGCAAGTGATCGGTCATAATTATGGGCGTGTTTTCCAGTTAGGAGATTTGACGGATGTGGTCGTTAAAAAGGCCAATTTAGATCGCAGACAGCTCGATTTAGAAATGTATGATGGCTTGGATTAATTTTTGAATTCCCTATCCACGTGTAGCCTAAACCTATGTTACACGTGGATAGGGAATGACTGTTTTAACGGTTCATAATTTCTTCAAGGGCTTCCTTGATTTTTTGCTTTTGGAGTTGATCATCTAAGCCAATGGGCGGGGCGGCTCGATCTTTACAATCAGAAACAGGGCAGCGCTCACAGGCTTCATTTACGAGCCTAACGCGTACATTCGGCGAGCTCCAAAATCGAACCTTTTGTTTAAACTGCTCATCGACAACAAAACCTATCGTGATGCTACAGTTTTCATCTGGAGTAGGTGCCATGGGACGAGCGATGGAAATGCAGAAATATTGCTTTTGAGAAGTGATGTAGTTGGAAATTTGTGCACCACACACTGGCTTATCGTAACTATTTTGTTCTTGAATTTTCCCCAATTCGCGAATGGTAGAAATAGAAATCCATCTTCTGCAATAATGTTCGTTGTTAACGGTACCATGTGGTGCATGTAAACCTGCTAAATGAAGTTCTTTGGTCAGACGAAACTTATCAATATCTCCATGATGATTCAAGCGCAAATAGAATAATTTATCTAAACCCATTCGCGGCAAAATGCTGGAGAGGCGATGCATAAACATTTCAGGAGAAGCATGATACTTTTCCATAATCCCTACAAACTTATCGGGTTCCCAAGATTCCCAAGAAAGTAAATCTTTAATATCGGCAGAGATTTCTTTTGATGGAATCAACAAAGCTCCCGCAAAATAGGTGGCTTTGAAATTATTCAACATCTGATCGAATGAATCTGCATCTGTCCAAGAATAAGTATAAGAGCGATCTGTGATTTTGAGTAAGTGATAACCTACCTCACGGCTTAAAATAAAGGCTTTTTGACTATCATTTAAGCGATCGTTAATCATCATCTTCTTTTTGCCGCCTTTGGTAGATAACACATACCGAAAACTCTTTAGATCAGGGTATTCCGAAAAGGTTTCTTCATCAATTTCATAATGACACTGATTCTGGATGAAATCGTATAATTCCGTTAACGTTGGAATTTTATTTCGCCAAAATAAACCTCTTGCCCAATCGGCCTTATGTTCCAAATCTTCAAAATAGTTATCGAACATTTGCTGATAAGACCGCAAGGCTGAAAAGTAAAAGCTTTCCACTTTCATGTTGTATTGCCTAGAAATCTCTATCAGCGTACTAATGAAAGCATTGAGTTTATCAGGAGCGCCAGAAATGAGTTCCAGAATGTGTCGTGGTTCTAAACCAAAAATATCGAGTGGAAGCTCTGAAAGGATATTTGATTTGAGTAAATCAGCAAGCGGAGCAAGTTTCCGATCAAGTTTGAGTGAGACTAACCAATCGTAGGATACACCAAGGGCATTGGCTAATGCAGTAACTTTATTGGCTTTTGGGTACTTTTTCCCTTTCTCGATCTCATTGAGGTATGATACCGAAATGCTGGTTTCTTTGGATAGTTCAGACAAAGATTTGCCAGTATTTTGTCGAAGGAGTTTTACTTTAAGTCCAAAAATTAATTTGATGTTTTCTTCTTTGACCAATGTGTGTTCAATTAAGTTGTAATTAGCGAAAGCTAACGTATTTCAATCGTTTTTATTGATTTACGTACGTATGCTGTTCGTGTACTTTAGTTTCTGCTTCTTGTATCTCAGTATAAAAGAGGAAGCACACGCACCAAAAATAAGGATTTTAGATTTGAAATCGGAGAAAAAAAGCGATTTAGCGAAAATTCGTAAAGTGAATGCAATAAGTAGACTTAGCGAATAGCGTGCTTACAGGAACTTTTCGACTAGCCAAACACCAACATAAAACAGGGCTAAACACAAGGAAGAGATGATGTTTAAACGCATGGTAGAGCGGAAATCAGCAGCTTTTATGTTTTGATGGACTCGCAAGAACCAACTTGAAAAATAGATTAATACAGGACTTAAGACGACAAGGAAGCATACAGCATGAATGAAGCTATAATAATAGAGGTAATAGGCGAAAAAACCTCCACTAGTAAGTCCAAAAACAATTCCAGTAAATAAGAAGGTTCCTTTGATTCCCAGTAGCCTACTGAGGGTTTTATCGCCACGTTTCGCATCTTCTTCATGCTGATAGATTTGTGTCATTGGGTAGGAACCAAGGAGCATGCATGAGCTCAAAATAGCAGCATAAACAAACTGGCGATCGGTTAAGAAAGCATAGTTGCTTAAATGATTAATGGCCTGATAACTCGCCAACAACATAAACGCACCTTGAAAAATACCAACTGTTAACCAACTGATGATAGGAAATTTTTTTAATCGAATGCGATCATGGCTATATGCTTTTGAAATGAGGCCATAAATGAATAATGCTAACGCAAAATGCCAACTGAGTAATAAGGCCAGCACGATTGCAATCGCATCGAATAGTAATGCCGCCCAGTATAATTCTTTTTTTACGGGAGGAGGGGTTTCTAACCCGCCAATACTTCCCTCATCTTTATCATAATAAGAGTTGTAGCCGTTACTTGCAGGGTATAGAAAAATGTGAATACTTAGAAAGGCAATGGCAATGCTCCACCATTCGGCATTAGGACTTAAACTCAATGCAAAGCAAAATACAGGCATTAAGAAGATGGAAAAGGGAATGCGGAGGTGTTTCCAAGTGGATTGACTAAACATAATGATTTTTTTTTAGAGACTGTTCTGCTTCTATTCTCATATAAATTAATCGCCATTTCATCCAATATACTTTATTTTTGAATACCTGCTTAAATGCAAAAAAGTCGTATTAAGATGATAAATATACATCAATTTTTAGTGATACTTCTATGAATAAATTACCTCTTGATATTGACAGTTATTTAGCGACAGGCTGCGGACGTTGTCCGCTTGGTGGCACTCCAAACTGTAAGGTGCTCAATTGGCAAGAAGAATTAATTCAGTTGCGAGCGTTTGTGCTGGATTGTGGTTTAACTGAAGAGATCAAATGGGGGGTGCCCTGTTACACTTTTCAGCAAAAGAATATCTTGTTGCTAAGTGCCCTCAAAGACTATTGTGCGATTAGCTTTTTCAAAGGGGCTTTACTAAAAAATAGTCATCATATACTCAGTAAACCAGGTCCAAACTCACAGGCAGCTCGAATGATCAAATTTCATCATGTAGATGAAGTTCTTGCCTTGGAAGTAGCACTGAAAGCTCATATTTTAGAAGCTATTGAGGTGGAAAAAGCAGGATTAAAAGTATCATTTAAACAAAACCCAGAACCGATTCCTGAAGAGTTACAACTTAAGTTAGCCGAAGATCCAATATTCAGAGCGGCATTTGAAGCATTAACCCCTGGGCGGCAGCGAGGATATATTATTCACTTTTCCCAACCCAAACAGTCCAAAACGCGAAGCTCCAGAATCGAAAAGTGTGTGCCAAAAATATTAAATGGAGAAGGTTTGAATGATAAATACCAATCTCGAAAAAGAAATTAAAGCTAAACAAGTCTGAAGGTAAAACGTATGAGATGACCAAAGGCGTATTGATGTTCATGTCTTGTGTCCCAAAACCTTGATCAAACAAGGGGAATGGTCCAGTTGCTAAAAAAAACTAGGTAAAAGCTTGCAATAGAATCCCTTATCGCTATTTTTGCATCCCCCAACAAGCTGGTGATGTAGCTCAGTTGGTAGAGCATCGGACTGAAAATCCGTGTGTCGGTGGTTCGAATCCACTCATCACCACTTGAGAGCTTTCTTCATTTTTGGAGAAGGCTTTTTTGTTTTTAGGCATTTCTTTTAATTCTATAGGGCAAGCATATACAGGTGGTAATACACTTGCCCTTTAGAATTCCTATTTTACTAACTATAAAATCCTTTTCCCTCAGCAGCCATTTGCTTGAGTTTTTCGGTGGGTTGGAAGCGCTCGCCAAAGCGATTGGCAAAATCTTCACATTCTTCCACAAATTGCTTTATTCCCACATAGTCAATGTAGGAAATCGCGCCACCTGTGTAAGGAGGAAAACCGAATCCCATGAGTGAGCCCACATCTCCGTCTTCTTTGGCGCGCAATACGCCTTCTTCCAAGCAACGAACGGTTTCTAAGGCTTGGATGTGAAGTAGGCGTTTCTTCACCGTTTCATAATCCAAATGGTCTTCCTTTACTGGAAATAATTCCGCTAAGCCTTCCCATAAATATTTTTTCCCTCCTTCAGGATATTCATAAAAACCTTTGCCTTCCTTCTTACCTGGACGATCTAGCTCTTCTACAAACTGCTCAATCACCTTCGCAGAAGGACGTTCATTTTTCACGCCTGTATCCAATTCTGTTTGACGGCCAATCTTTAATGCCAAACCAATATTTACTTCATCGGTAACCGCTAAAGGGCCCACAGGCATTCCTGCATCTTTAGCTGCATTCTCAATTAAAGCGGCAGGAATGCCTTCCGTCAGCATGTCAATGCCTTCACTCGTAAATGTTCCAAATACCCTTGACGTAAAGAAACCACGACTGTCATTCACCACAATGGGTGTTTTTCGGATTTTCATCACGTAATCAATCGCAGCGGCAAGGGCATAATCGGAGGTTTTTTCACCCATAATGATTTCTACCAAAGGCATTTTATCTACAGGGGAGAAAAAATGCAGGCCAATGAAATTTTCAGGTCGTTCAGATGCCGTTGCTAAGCCGGTAATGGGGAGTGTTGAGGTATTAGAAGCATATACCTTATCAGGGGGTAATACTGCTTCTGTTTCCTTGGTTACCTGATATTTCAGTTCCCTTTTCTCAAATACCGCTTCAATCACCAAATCACAATCAGCCACAGCAGCAGCATCAGCTGTCGTGTGAATTTTATCCAATAAGGCATCCCCTTTTTCTTTGGTCATACGGCCTTTACTTTGCGCCTTATTCACCAATTTGCGGCTATAATCTTTGCCTTTTTCTGCCCCTTCTGCTGAGATGTCTTTCAAGACCACTTCTAAACCTGATTTTGCTGTAACGTAGGCAATCCCCGCTCCCATCATTCCCGCACCAAGTATTCCAACCTTATTCAATTCATACTTCTCAATCTCCTTGGGCCTTGCCGCTCCTTTATTCGCTTTATTTACATTGAAAAAGCCTGTTCTGATGATATTTCGGGCTTCTTTACTGAACACTGCTTTTGTGAAATACCGCGCTTCAGTTACCAAAGCCTTCTCCATGGGCAATTGCAGCCCTTCAAAAATCGAGCTCATGGCAAACTGCGCATTTGGGTAATTGCCTTTTGTTTTTTGCATGGTCATGGCAATGCCCCCAGCAAAGGTTTGTCCGCCCTGTGGTGTCATTACGCCACCACCAGGTACTTTAAAGCCTTTTTTGTCCCAAGCTTGCGTAGCATTGCCCACTTCCAAAATCCATTTTTTAGCAGCGGGAATGAGTTCCTCTTTGGTAGCTACCAATTGATCGATCAAACCTGTTTTTAAGGCTTTTTCGGGATTCATTGTTTTTCCTTGGAGAATTAATTCCATGGCTTTTTGGATGCCAATGATGCGCGGCAATCGCTGGGTACCACCTGCTCCAGGAATCAAGCCTAGCTGCGTTTCGGGCAAGCCAATGCGGATGCGGGAATCATTGACCGCCACACGGTAATGACAGCCCAAAGGGATTTCATATCCACCGCCAAGGGCATTTCCATTAATCGCAGCGACTACAGGTTTACCACAAGTTTCTAAAGTCCTCATGGCCTCATTTCCTTCAATCAAGCCATCAAATACTTCCTTAGGGTCGGTGAGGCTTAACATCCACTTTAAATCTCCCCCCGCAAAGAAATCGCGTTTGGCAGAAGTGATGATTAATCCTTTCACTTCTGGATTTTCCACCGCTTCCATGGCAGCCCCATAAATGGCTGGCGTAGAGTCGGCATTCATCACATTGGTGGGTAATTCTTTCATGTCGATGGTAAGAATCGCAATTCCATCAGCATCTACTGCGACACTTACCATGTTGTTGTGAATTGAAACGGTTGTTTCCATATTGGTTAGTTTTGATATTTCATGTTCAACTCGATGAGAAAAGCTGGTGTTGATATTTTTCTCACCCGATTTACTCGGCATGCATAATATTTCAATTTTACTCAAAATGGTGGGAAAAAGCAATGAATGTGGGGGAAACCTCAAGGGAGGTACAATTCCTCATTTCTAGGGATTTGCTTAATTTGTATTTATTTTGAAATTTGGATGATGAAGGTGAGGGATTATTTTAGACAACTTCAATGAAACAACAACATCAACGCAGAGATTTCCTAAAGAAGTTTGGCCTAGCTTCGATGCCATTATTACTTCCCAATGTGGCTGCTGCCACCATCCCAAATCAAGGTAAAAAGGCATCAACTCAGCCGCTGGTAAATTTCATTTATGATGGTTTCTTTTTCGAGCCAAATGAATACCTCAAAAAGCTTCATGAGATTAACGAGGCTAAAACCATAGAACCAGATTTTTATGGCGTGGGAGGTGCTACCACCGCATTAGAAGAACGCTTTAAGGAACTAACAGGAAAGGAAAAGGCTATTTATTTACCCACAGGAACGATGGCAAATCAGTTAGCCATTAAATTATTGAGTGGAAATAAGACTAAAGTGTTGGCGCCCGAAAATTCCCATGTATTTCGCGATGAGGCCGATGCTGCCCAAAGCGTGCATGGCAAACGATTAATTCCTGTTGGAAAAGGGAAAGCTCATTTTGAGTTAGCAGATTTAAAAAACACGATTGCGTATCTTCACCAAGGTGAAGTATTCAGAAGTGGCTTAGGGGCAGTAGTCATTGAAAATCCTGTGAGGCGAGCCGATGGAAGGTTTGTGCCACGCGAAACCATCAAAAAAATAGCCACTTACTGCAAACAAAATGGCTACGGATTGCATTTAGATGGCGCACGTTTACACCTCGCAGCAGCATATAGTGGCGTTTCCGTAAAGGAATATGCTTCCTATTTCGATACCGTGTATATCTCTTTATACAAATACCTCCATGCAGCAGGTGGTGCCATACTTTGTGGAGAAACCAAATTAATTGATCAAATCGCTCATCAGATTAAAATATTAGGAGGTACCACTTTTCAGACTTGGACAAATACTTCTGTAGCCTTACATTACCTAGAAGGCATAGAATCGCGTTGGGAGAAGGTGAAAAAAAATGCGACTCAATTAATCGAATCGCTCAATAAACTTAAAGGAGTATCCATTGAAACATTGGAAAATGGAAGTAATCGTTATCATATGAGATTAGATGAAGCAATCAATTTCAAAAAGTTGGCTACATACTTATCCAATACACATCAAATTTGGATTGGTGGTCCAAATGAAGATGGCATAATTAGGTTCACAGTGAATGAAAGTTTGCTGACAAGGCCGCTCAAAAATATCATGACCGCTTGGAAACAAGGAGTTTCAGCAGCCCGTAGCTAGTACTAGAGTATGATTTAAACTACTTTCAAGCCAATCAATTCATAAAAAATGGCAATAAACTACTTAAAAGGCGATGCCACTGCACCCCAGGCTAAAGGCATCAAAATTATCGCGCACATCTGTAATGATATTGGCGGTTGGGGCAAGGGTTTTGTATTAGCGATCTCCAAACGCTGGCCTGAACCTGAAGCAGCTTATCGTAAATGGCACCGAGAACGCGCCCAAAATGATTTTGCTTTAGGAAGTATTCAATTGGTTCAGGTAGAAAAATACATTCACATTGCCAATATGATTGGGCAACGAGGCATTAAACGAGGAAGCAACGGAGTGCCCATTCGTTATGAGGCCGTGGAGCAATGCTTGGAGAAATTAGCTCAACAAGCATTGCAGCTAGAAGCTTCTGTCCATATGCCTCGAATTGGCTGTGGATTGGCTGGGGGCAAATGGGAAACAATCGAACCCATTATTCAAAAAACCTTAATCGAAAATGACGTAGCAGTGTTTGTCTATGATTTTGACTAAACTCACAGCTTCACACAAACATTTTTTTCCTCGGTAAAGAATCGCAGTGCCTCAAAACCGCCTTCACGTCCCATGCCCGATTGCTTCATGCCACCAAATGGGGTGCGTAAATCGCGAAGCATCCAGCAGTTTACCCAAATAATGCCGCTGTGTACACCATGAGCTACGCGGTGTGCTTTGGTAATATTGGTTGTCCATATGCTAGCGGCCAAGCCATAGGCATTGGAATTGGCCATTTCAATTGCCTCTGCTTCCGAATCAAAAGGGGTTAAGGTAACTACTGGGCCAAAAATCTCTTCCTGATTAGTGCGACACGTTTGTGCTAAGCCTTCAATCACAGTAGGCTCAATGAAATAGCCATTTTTACACCTCCCTTCAGGGTTTACTACTTTTCCGCCTGTTAAAACCGTTCCGCCTTCTTCTTTAGCCAGTTCGATGTAAGCGAGGACTTTTTCTTGATGCGGTTTAGAAACTACAGCGCCTAAATTGACTTCCGTTAATGGATCACCGACTTGGAGTTGAGACACTTTTTCGACAAAAGCAGCACGGAACTTATCATAAATGCTGCGTTCAATTAAAATTCTGGAACCACACAAGCAGATTTGTCCTTGGTTGGCAAAAGAAGAACGAACAGCAGTGTTTAATGCTTCTTCAAAGTCGCAATCGGCAAAAATGATATTTGGGTTTTTACCACCCAGTTCGAGTGAAAGTTTTTTGAACATAGGAGCAGCCGTTGCAGCAATTTTTTTGCCCGTTACCGTACCTCCTGTAAAGGAAATCACAGGTACCTGCTCATGCTCAATAATGGCTTGACCGACTTTATGGCCATAACCATGTACAATGTTTAATACACCAGCAGGCAAACCAGCTGCTATGCAGATTTCCGAAAGCAAGTAGGCCGTCATTGGCGTAATTTCGGAAGGCTTTGCTACAACGGTATTTCCAGAAGCTAAAGCAGGAGCAATTTTCCAAGTAAATAGATAGAGTGGAAGGTTCCAAGGGGAAATGCAACCCGCTACGCCAATCGGTCTGCGCATGGTGTAATTGATGGCGGGCAATTCTAGGTAATGCGATTCATTGGCATCATGCAAAATTGCCGTTCCATAAAAGTGGAAATTGGCTGCTGCTCTAGGAATATCTACCGTTTTGGCTAAGCTAAGCGGTTTTCCATTATCGACACTTTCTGCCAAAGCCAATTCATCTAAACGTTCGTGAATTAATCGAGAAATGCGAAGCAAAATCTCAGAACGCTGTTGAGCGCCACAAGTTGACCAAGCAGGAAAGGCGGCTTGAGCTGCTTTTACAGCCAGTTCCACATCCTGATCATCTGAATCTGGAATGTGGGAATAAACCTCCCCAATAGCAGGATTGATGTTATCCATATAGCTCCCAGAAACAGGAGCTTGTAACGTGCCATTTATATAGTTTTGGATGCGTTGCATGTTGTTTAGGTTAAGAAGAGTTGATCAGTTTGGAATCACCAATGGATTCACGAAAATACTATTCTGTTTTAAAAACCTTAATGAATAAGTTTGAAATATTGTGCCTGTAGTTGGGTGTCCGCTATTTAAGCCCGTTTTTTTTACCTAAATTCAACGCTTGAACTGCTACGATATAGTAATAAATCTAAAAAACTAAATTACTAACCAGCAAGGTCTCACTTTGTAAAAAATGCTTGCTATTCTGCAAGAAAATGACAAAGTGAGATTGCTGATCACTAACTCTAAAATAAGCTCAAATGGCTTCAAATCAATCTTTTGTGGACTATGCAGTAGGGCAATTAAATGCTCATGGTGAAGTAATCGCCAAGAAAATGTTTGGAGAGTACGGCTTATATTTTGAAGGGAAGTTTTTTGCACTCATTTGTGACAATAAACTATTCATCAAGCCAACAGCTGCGGGAAAGGCATACCTCAAAAATCCTGTTGAAGCAGTTCCTTATGCTGGAGCTAAGCCACGCTATCTCATAGAAGAGCAATTAGAAGATCGCGCTTGGCTCAGCGAGTTGGCGCGAATTACGGCAGCAGCATTGCCCGAACCGAGGCCGAAAAAGAAGAAAACCAAGAAGTGATTGGTTCCAAGATAAAATAAACCACAACAAATCTCTTTCCTATTTATCCAATAAGTTCTTCACAGAATCCAAGCTTCTATACTTTTTTACATGGAAATTATCATTCTACCTCAGTTTCAGTTACTTTTATACTAAAGATTTCGGAAATTTTCATTTCAAACAGTCTCTAAGTAGATACACTAATTTTTTTGACTGGCGGTATAGTTGTACGAACCTAAATTTATGGCAAAGGCGAACACGATTACTTCAACAAACATCAAAGGGCCTCATTACCTAAGCATTATTTTATTTTCATTGCTCAGCTTGTCTATGGCAGGCCTAATGGCTTGGAAGCAATATCAAGAATACATCGCAGAAACAACTCCTGAAACTTTTCAGTGGCTGTTGGTGGCTGGCATATGCGCTTTGGGGTCGTTGATTTTGGTTTTATGGGTAATCGTAGTTTTGATGATCAAAGTGGTTCGATTGCGGAAAATTAGAACAGCACATGAAGGTGATATCCAATATTTACGGGGAGAGCTGCAAACGGGAATGCGGGAGTTGGAAATTCAGCAAGACATGCAACAAACCTTGTTGGAAAATGATTCTTCTCAACACATGCTGGAATTAGCCAGAGAGCTGTTGCGTGCACAAAATATCAGTTTTTGGCGCATTAGAGATGAGCAGTTAGCGTGTTTGAATGCCCTCAAAGAATCGAAAGGAGCGTATGAACGCGGTGCGGTAATTCACTCCACGCAATACCCAACGCTGTTTCGTATGCTGTTAGCAAATGAATGCGTTCAATATCCGGAAGCCATTGCCCCCGCACAAACAGATGAGGTTGAGCCTAAAAATACATTAGGCAATTTATTGCACTACATCGAAAATAATCAGATTCAGGCTTTACTCATTATTCCCGTAGAAATTGATGGTCAAGTTGCTGGAGCCGCATGGTTCGAACACCGAGAAGTAAAACGGCAATGGACAATACGCGATAAAAATCAAGCGCATTTTGTAGCATCAATTGTGCGCATGCAGTTTTATAAAAAATTGCAGAAAGGGATTATCAATGAACTATCCGAAGTATTACATCAATTCGATAACTTCCGAAACAATGCGCATTTTGGAATGTGTTGGTTCCAACTGACTACGCCTTTGTCGCTCGACCAAGAAAACATATCCTTAGCAACAACTATTGGTGAACAAGCGGTGCTAGAAGAAGCCAATCATGAAGCTACTAAGCAGTTTTTAAGAGACGATATGCCATTTTTGGGAAGCCCATTACAGTCGTACTTACCCGAAGGATTACTGACAACATTTGTAGAAAATAAGCTGCAAGTGAATAATTATGAATGGGAATACCAGCATCATGGTGTACGCAAAGTACTCATGATGAGTCTGCATGGAATTCGGATACATGGCGAATTGGTAGGCATTTGGTTGGTCTCAAACGACATTACGCAAATCAAAGCGAAAGAATGGGAAACCACGACATTGCTAAACAAGACCACAGGCATCTTCACCTTGGTCGATCAAGATGCCCAGATCATATCTGATAGTAATAGCATTCATCAATTGGGTTATGAATTGCATGAACGAGTGGGTAAAAACTTATTAGACTACATTTATCCTCCCGATGTCGCAAAAGTAGAACAAGTACTTCAAGAAATTAAACGTGGACCAAATACAGAGGGAGAGCTCGCTGCCATCCGCATGCTAGACCAAACAGGGTTATGGCGGTATTTCCGAGTCTATTTCAAGAATTTAGTGCATGAGAACCATGCAGATGGAATCTTAATCGAAATGCATGATGTGGAGTTACAAGTGAAGGAAACAAGGGCAAAAGACGAAAAATTAGCGTTTTTAGATGCCTTGATTAAGCATGGAGATGAAGTAATTATGGTATTAGATGTTGATGGGGCTATCATTTACGAATCTCATAATTCGAAACGAATGATTGGCTACACCGCAGAAGAGCGCATTGGAAAATTTGGTTTTGAGTTCATTCATCAAACCGATATGGAGGCCTTGGAAAAGGCTTTTGTGAAATTGAAAGCGGGGAAAATTACAGCACATCGACAGGATATTCAGTTTTTACATCGAGATGGGCAGTGGCGAGATATGGAGTTTTACATGACCAAAAATGAGGCCGCACAATATGTGGCTAGAATTAAAGATATTGGTCAAACCAAAAAGGCTGAAGTGATGAGTGCTAATCGTGAAGCATTATTACAAACCTTCTTAAAAGCTTCGAATAAATTGTATGTATTAACGAATAGCAGAGGCAAAATTAAGTATGCCAGTGGCGACTTTATGGGGATGTTAGGCATACCAGCCGAGCAACTCATTGGGAGTCACTTGAGTAAATTGATTCTGACAAACGAGCGGGAAGCCTTAGCCCATAATTTGGACAGGTTAGTTCAAAATCAGAAAGCTCAAGTACATATGTATTTACATTTGCCTGCTGCCAACGATGAACTGAAATACTTCGCTCTAAAAAGTCATGGGCACTTACTCGAAAAAGCTTACACGGGATTGCTGCTTGAATTAGAGCTGATTCAATTAGACGATGAAGCGGATACCAATCTAT
Organism: Flammeovirgaceae bacterium; assembly: GCA_049600855.1. Classification (GTDB taxonomy): domain Bacteria; phylum Bacteroidota; class Bacteroidia; order Cytophagales; family Flammeovirgaceae; genus JBMYQA01. The sequence continues at coordinate 19,352 of JBMYQA010000093.1, forward strand.
CCTTAAAAGCTGAATTTTTTCAATCATTAGCAAACTCATTTCCAAGTCCCCTGTTGTTTCTTGATCAGCAACATGTAGTGAAATTTGCCAACTCAGCTAGTGTATCCCTTTTAGGAAAACCATTGACAGGCAATTTCCTAGATTTGATCATAGATACAGAGCAAGAACAAATTACAAATTGGCTTGAGACTAGGCAACCTCAGGCACTTGAAGTCTCATTTAAGGGCGAAAGTCAGGATCGCGCCAAACGAAAAGCTCAGCTATTTGAACTGAAAGGCAGTAAGTTGAAGGGTACTTTAATCTACATTCGGGCAAAAAGTACAGAAGAAGAACAGGAACTTCGCAAGGCTTATCAATTGATTGATACGCTACAAGAAGACATCAGTACGTTAAAGCAAGAGTTGGCCAATGTAGAAACGCATGAGCTGTTACAAGAGAAGTTGAATGCTTATCGGAGACAATTGACTGAATTACTGGACGAAGGCAGTAGTAAGCAACAAGAAATTGATCGCTACGCGGCACAGGAACAAGAATTAGCAGCTCAACTTAAGGCATTTGCTGGATTAGAAGAGCCTGCCGAGGCATTGGCAACACGGGTAAACACACTCGTTGAACTGATTCGGAAATATCAAGAAATTAGTACTGAGGCGGACCTG
>JBMYQA010000094.1:0-20003 GCA_049600855.1 Flammeovirgaceae bacterium
GCAATTTAGCTTTAATTTCGGGTGAATTTTGAGCTAATTAAATCGTTAAAATCCTAATATTCAATCACAAACGTTTGCGGATTTATAAATTTAATTAAGTATTTTTGATGAAGATATTTGTGATAATCGCTATTCGAGAGGCTTTTTCGCTTAAGCAAGCGATTGCGTAAATAGTGCAATTTAATCGTAGCGAATTTATATGATCACATTCATGTTTGATTTTAACAAGTAAGTTGGAAGACGAAATTAACGATATAGCCAAGTCGAGCGAGCGATTTGATGATGAGGATCGAAGAAAACTGGAGGATTTACGTCAACGGATGGAAAAGCTCCGCAAGGAGTTAGAGATATTCCGTAAAAGCACGCAAATCAAAGACGAAGATTACCACAAGCTAAAAACAGATCTTGAATACGAGCTCCTGCTCAGAAGCGGCGGTTTTGTTCAACCTGACGATGGTTTTGTGGTGAAGCGAATTTACCCTAGCCTCGAAGAAATTTTCCATGAACGTGCCCCTGTTGTTCGTGACTTGGATTCCATTAACTGGAAAACCATTGATAATAAAATTTACATCAAGGAGTTTTTTGAAGATGAAGAAGTGCTGGCTGAAGAGATGCTTCGACTAAAACATCAGGAAGCCGTTATTAAAAGTCAGAAAGGCAAAACGAACTTTGGTAAGAACATCAAAGTAGAGATTCCTAAAGAGTTTAAAAAAGACTTTGAGAATTTTGTTGGTGAAAACCTGACCTTAAAAATTGGGGTATTGAGTATCATCTTAGCCATCATTTTTGGGTATAACTTGATGATTAGTGAAGGACTCATTACACGTGGAGCCCGAATTGCGGTTGGTGCCATTGTGGGTACGGCATTTTTTGGATTATCGTATTACCTCTACCTCAAACGCGTTTCCATCGTTTCCATATTAGTAACCTCAGGAATCGTTACGCTGTATTATACCGTCTATTTGGCTACTTTTTATGCACAACAACGCGATTTTGTGTTTACCGCAGACCAAGCCTTTGTTTGGGGAGTCATCATTACGGCTTTTGCGGTATTGTTTTCCCTATGGTATGATAAAAAAGAACTCTCATATTTAGCGTTTTTTGGTGGGTACTTAACGCCATTTTTGGCGGGCTTCCATACCGATGAGTATTTTACCGTACTGCTGTATATTTTGGTCATTAACCTGGGGATGTTAACCATTTCTTACCTTAAAAAGTGGAGAGGAATACACTTTGTTTCATTTGTGGGTACGGTAGTATTTATGGGCTATTGGGTCTTAAATATAGACTTAACAGCGCCTGGAGAGGTTGTGGGACTGTTCATATTTGCGAGTGTATTTCATGTGGTGTTTTATGTGATGACGGTGATTTTTGACATAAAACCGGGAATCAAGTTCACCAAATTTGATTTTTACATGAGCTTGGCGAATACGTTGTTGTACTTGTGGTCTGGCATTTATTTGTTGTTGTACGTCCCCATTTCATGGCATGACATTGGTTGGTTTATTGCAGCTTTAGGTGTTTTTAAAATGATCTACATTTACTTATTATATGGAAAAGAAAATGTGGAAAAGAACCTATTAGACCTTCAAATAGGAGCAGTCATCTTATTTATAAATATTTCTATCTACCTCATATTTAAGCAAAACATTTACATCAATACGCTGTATGCATTAGAGTCTTTAGCACTACTTTGGGTAGGCATTAAATTAAATCATGAAATCATTAAGACGGGTTCTGTGGCGATGATGCTTTTTGCGGTAGCCAGTATGGGATATGCGTGGCACCTCAACTATAATGTGTATCCCGATATGTACCCGAATAATGACATGGATCCAATCTTTAATAAGGGCTTTTGGGCGGCACTCATCAACTTCTCTTGTATTTTATTTACCCTGAAATTCATTTATGAAGACTATAAAGATGAAATGATTGCCTACATGCCTAAGATGCTTTATGCAGGAATATTGGCAGGTTTGGTAGGCCTGATCAGCTATTTGGCCTTATTATTTGAAATTCTGTACCATGCACAAACCATCATTGGAGGGAATGATTTTGTGATCTTAATTGTAGCCTTCTACCACATGTGTTTTGTGCTGTTTGGCCGATACATTGTCCATAAAGTGGAACTGCAATCGATGAAACTCACAGTCGGTATTTTGATGGCGATACTGATCGTCGTGTACCTACCTTTTGGTTATTTCAACGTGGTAGACCTTCGAAATGGTTACTTAGATGGGGATTATCCGCTTTATCCCTTCTTATTTCATTACCTCAATGTGGGCTTGTGCAGCTGGATGGCCTATTTGTTATTAATTGATGCAGTAAAATCAGAAGGCTATCTTTCTACAAAATATGAATACGCAGTATTGCTAGCTTGTGTGCTTTTTGTATTCTTTTCTACCGTGGAGTATGAGCATCTTTTTGTACTCTTCCAAGCAAATAGCACAACAGAAATTGAAGCGTTTGTGGATCAATTCAGGCGAACGAGCTTTACCGTACTTTGGACCATCCTCTCATTTGTTTTGATGTTTTTAGGCATGAAATGGAAGATCAAAGAAGTGCGTAAAATTTCATTATTCTTGTTTGCATTAACCATCGTGAAATTCTTCGTTGTCGATTTCTGGGTGATGAATGCATATGGAAAAATCATTTCCTTTCTCGTGATTGGTGCCATACTCATTGTAGTATCTCAAATGTATCGTCAACAATTACGCGTTTTAATTGAATCAGGAGAGTTTGTGTTGGATAGAGATGAGCAAATGACTGCTGAAAAGGTAGCCGCTTTAGCAAAGCTGAGAAAAGAGATGAAAGAAGCCGAAGCCGAAGAAGCGGAAAAGGAAAGTGAAACTGAGGATTCAGATTCGGATGCAGAAGCGCCTGATTCTGAAGAGCAGTCTGAAGAAGCAAATCTGGAAGATTCAGCTGCTTCGGATGAAGCTGCTGAAGAAGAGGATACTAAAGGGAAGGATGAACAAAAAGGTTAATGTGCATGTACACATAAGTCTTTCGTACCGCCTTTCCCAAAGCGATATCATGGCTTAACCTAACCTAAGTCATTTTTCAGAAGCATTGAAATTGAGAACTTTTGCGTTTTCAATTTCAATGCCTTTGCCGTGAATATCATTGCTGATCGTATCGCTTATTTTTTGAAAGATTTCCCTCCGTTTAGTTTCCTACAAGAAGCAGAAAGGGAAGTGTTAGCAAGTAAAGTAACCGTATGTTATGGCAAGCCTGAAGAAGTATTGTTTAGAGAAGGGGAAGCCAACCGCAAAATGGCATGGGTGCTGCGGCAAGGAAAAGTGAACCTCACCAAAAATGACGCAGGAAATGATCAGCTCATAGAAGAATGTGAGCCAGGAGATGTATTTGGAATGCGATCATTGTTATCGGGTAATCCTTACAGCATGACGGCTACTTGTGAAGGGGAGTGTTTACTGTATACGATTCCACAAAGTAACTTTGAGCAACTATTAGTAGAAAACCAATACTTTGCACTTTACTTTGCTTCTGGTTATGCGGCAGGCCAAGCCATTGTTGGGAAAACGACTCAATCTTTCCATCCAAAAAATCAAACGTGGGATAGTACGCCTGTTTCGTACGCAAAAAAGGTATTGACTTGCTCGCCCGAACACACCATTTACCAAGCGGCAAAACTCATGAGTGAGCGTAATGTGGGTTCCATCATTATCAGTAATGACACCCAACAGCCTTTGGGGATTGTAACAGATCGGGATTTAAGGAAAAAGGTTATTGTTGCGCGAGTACCCTTAGATGAAAAGGTGACAGCCATCATGTCGGCACCAGTGAAAACCATTGCCCCTCAACTGACGATTTCAGAAGTGCTTGTGAAAATGATTCGCTACCATGTTCATCATTTGGTAGTAACGGAAGATGGAAGTAGTAATAGCATCATAAAAGGCATCGTGTCTGATCATGATTTGATGATGGCTCAACAAAATCATCCAGCTTATCTGATTAAGCGATTAGAAAAATCCAATGATCCTGCTGAATGGGCGAATATTCGCAATGAGGCAGAATCCTTATTAAGAAAATTTTTGGCGGATGAGGTCGCTATTCCGCTGATTTCCAACCTAATTTCCGAAATCAATGATGTGATTATCCGTAAAGCCATTGAACTCGCATTAACCGAACTAGGAGAAATCTCAGGTGATTTGCGTTTTTGCTGGCTCAGCTTAGGCAGCGAAGGAAGAGAAGAGCAGCTCCTTCGTACCGATCAAGACAATGCAATTATTTACGCGGATGAATTGTCAGAGCATCATAAGAAGCACTTGCTAACGTTGGCTGAACGAGTCAATGATTTATTGATGCAGTGTGGGTTTGAGGAATGCCCAGCAAATATTATGGCACGAAATCCTGCGCAATGCTTATCGTTGAGTGAATGGAAAGAGCGATTTAGTAATTGGATGTTGAAACCAGATCCTAAGGCGTTGATGAATGCCACGATCTTCTTTGATTTTCGGCCGATTTGGGGAGAAACCACCTTGGTGGAGTCGCTCAGAGACTTTTTAAAAGAAACCCTAAAATCCGATGCCATTTTTTTAAATCATTTGGCAGCAAATGCCCTCAGTAATCCACCACCGTTAAGTTTTTTCAAAAGCATGGTGGTGGAAAAGAATGGGGAGCATAAAAATGAATTTGATATTAAAAAAAGAGCCATGATGCCCTTAGTAGACGCAGCTCGTTTACTGAGTTTACAACATGGCTTTTATGAAGAACAAAATACCCTGCTTCGATTTAAAAAAATGGCTAAGCTAGAGCCGAAGAATGCCGATTTGTTTTTGGCTTCTGCCCAAGCATACGCGCTTTTTATGAGGCATCGGGCAATGAATGGATTAACTAAAAATAGCAATGGACGTTTTTTAGAGCTTTCAGCGCTGAATAAACTAGAAAAACAAATTCTGAAAAAATCATTTCAGCCCATTTCCGACTTACAGCAATTAATTGAAGTACGGTTTAGGGTAGCATTCTTTCGTTAAGCGATGATTTAATAACTATGAAAAATTGGTTTAAGTCGAATACCTATTCATTTCCTTCATTTATTGAAGCATACAATCAGCTTGACTTTGCGCCTGCTAAGCAAACTCCAATTGAAGCACTTCAGTTTATCGTACTAGATTGTGAGACCACAGGTTTAGACAAACATGACACGTTGGTGAGTGTAGGAGCGGTAAAGGTGTTGGGATTTTCATTGGAGGTGAGTACGGTGTTAAACCTGAAATGGGAATCTGCTCCGCTGGGAGAAGCTACTGCTATTCACGAAATCTTATCGAGTAATGATGGAGTCGGTCTTGAGCATAAAGCGCAAGAGACGCTGAGTTTTCTTGGTAATGCGATCTTAGTAGGACATCACGTCCAGTTTGATCAGCAGAAGGTCGAGCAAGCTATTGCCGCTTTATTTCCCAATTTTCGACTTAAAAACCGTACCCTAGATACATTCCATCTCATGAAAAGGCTGTTCCCCAATAGAATGCAAAGTCGCGTAGCAGGACATGATGCTTTTCATTTAGATGCACTTTGCAAAGAATTTGAAATCGTAGTAGAAAACCGCCACACCGCTTTAGGAGATGCTTACTTGACAGCTCAATTACTGATGAAATTACTTTACCGCTTACAAAAACGTGGCGTACACCAAGCAGGGGATTTATTGAAAAAACCACTTTGGGGACTTGGATGATCGAATTTTGCTGTAAGCGTAAATCTGAAGCTTTACTTTATTGAAGTTGTTCCCAGAGTTTTCTCTACGAACTGGAATCTTCATGAAAATAAGCCAAACTTTTCGAAGGAGGTTTCAAAGGAAATGATGGTGTCTGTACTTGCTACGCCATCAATAGGATGGATTTGATTGTACAAAATGCTTCGAAGTGCCGAATTATCTTTGGCGTAAATACGGATAATTAACGCATATTGCCCCGTAATATTGGAACAGGAGACTACTTCGGGAATTTGCTTGAGTTTCTGAATAATTGGCTTAATTTGCTTGGGATTAGCGACTTTAATTCTAGTATAAGCTTCGGTGGTATAGCCCAGCACTTTAGGATCAACTTGAAAAGTCGCTTTTTTCAATAAGCCCACCTTTCGCAAATTATTGACACGCTTGTGTACCATCGTATTGGATATCCCCAACTCTTTTGCCAGTTTAACAAAAGAAATTCTGCTGTTTTCCAGTAACCGTTTTACAATCGCTTTATCCGTAGTGTCAAGTTGAATCATTTCGAAATTAAATAAATAAGTTAAGTGTCAATAATAAAAGTTTTGTTGAGAAATATAAAAATAATGACTCTACTTTTAAGCTAATTGAATATTTATGATGTATTTATCCGTTAATAAAAGTCATATAGCTGAGCTTTGCAAAAAAAAAAACAGTAACAATGTATCAGAAGTTAATAGAACCATTTTGGTTGACTTATCAGAAAATCACGCCTTCTGCAAAAGTGATTCACAATTTGTTGGAAGAGGCTGGAAATCAGGTGTATAATGATCATATTGCCTTCAGAACATTGAATATTGAAGGCATCGCTCTAGCGGATTATACCAAAGCTTTAAAAACATTTGGCTATGAGCCCAAAGGAGAATATCGTTTTGAACAAAAGAAACTAAATGCCTTACATTTTGAGCATCACGATCCTGAGGCTCCAAAAATATTTGTGTCAGAGTTGCAAACACATGAACTCTCAAAAACACTTCAGGACTTGATGTGGGAAATTGCAGATAAAATTCCACAAAGCTTGATTGCATCTGGCACCTTTATCTATTCAGGAAGAACTTGGGGTACCATTTCTTATGAAGACTATCAGCAGTTACTCAGCGAATCGGAATATGCAGCTTGGTTTTATGTATTTGGTTTTTGTGCCAACCATTTTACGATCAATGTCAATCGCTTGAATTCAGTGGATAGTTTAGAGGAGTTAAATGAATTGCTGAAGGCGAATGGCTTTACGATGAATAGTTCGGGTGGAGAAATTAAAGGTTCCCCAGCCGAATTATTGGAGCAATCGAGTATTATGGCCGATCGCACGGTGGTTGAGTTTGCACAAGGAAAGTTCGAGATTCCTTCTTGTTACTATGAGTTTGCTAAACGCTATCCAGATGCTTCAGGAGACTTATACTCAGGGTTTATTGCAAAATCAGCGGATAAAATCTTTGAATCAACCAATGTGTTGACTTAATATGCTGAAAATATAAGTATGCTTATTTGGACAAGGCATTGCCTTGTCCACCCTGCCGATTCACTATTCAGATAGCAAAAATGAGGAAAAATAAGAAATGGCTGAATTGTTCAAAATTTTAGCTATTTGCATTAAATTTACGTAAGTGCTTGGGCATAATAAATGATAGGTCATTGTGATCAAGTGCTTATCCACTAACAAACCATTTCCTCATTTTTTTGACTAAACAAAATTGATCACTAAAAACCGATTTGACCGCATTGTAAGTGCCTTTTTGAAATGGCGCATACGCCATATTGACGACCAACAATTCTTAATCATACTGAGCATTGCGCTAGGAGTAGAAACGGGCTTCGTTGTGGTTGTCTTAAAATCTACTGTTCATTTCATTAAAGCATCTTTAGAAGGAGATTTTCTCTCTGCCGTTGTCCACTATTTTCATTTCTTACTTCCTATGCTCGGTATTATCCTCACCGTGCTCATTGTCAATAGACTAAAAAAGGGACGTATGGATAAGGGAGTACCCTCTATTCTTTATGCAATTGGCCGCAACTCGTCTAAGATCAGCGGTCGGAATATGTGGCTACAACCTTTAGCAAGTGCATTTACAGTAGGTTTTGGTGGCTCAGTTGGATTGGAAGCCCCGGTAGCTTTGACAGGTGCCTCTTGGGGTTCCTACTATGGACGGGTTTTCCATATGAATAGGCAACAAACTACCTTGCTATTGGGCTGTGGAGCATCTGCTGGCATTGCGGCTATTTTTAATGCGCCCGTAGCTGGTGTACTATTTGCACTGGAAGTCATACTTCCTAATATTAGCATTACCTTCTTAATACCCTTACTAATTGCTTCTGTATCAGGCATGTTAACTTCCAAATTATTAATGGGAGATCAAGTCCTGTTCCACTTTACTTTAGTGCGGCAAATTGAAAATTCAGATTATCTATTTTATGGTCTGTTAGGAGTGGTATCTGGCTTAATGGCTGTTTATTTCATTCGAGTGGTAGGCCGTGTAGAGGCTAAATTGAGATCCATCGATCACCTGTATAAGCGCATCATTACTGGCGCAGTTGTGTTGGGTGTATTGATTTTAGTACTACCTACCCTTTATGGGGAGGGGTATTGGGCACTAAGTTATGCCATTCAAGGGGATGCCGATCGGATTTTAGAAACCAGTATTTGGGGGAAGTTACCCTATTCCCAGTGGTTGATGTTGGGTTTTCTATTTGTTTCGATGATGCTAAAAGCCGTGGCTACAGGAATTACCCGTGCTGCAGGTGGAATAGGAGGGATTTTCGCACCAGCCATGTTCACAGGAGGAGTGGCTGGGTTTCTATTTGCCCGATTACTCAACTTGGTAGAACCCAGTTTAGATTTGTCGGAAGCGAATTTTACCTTGGTTGGCATGGCAGGTGTGAGTTGTGGCATCTTGCATTCCCCATTAACGAAAATATTCTTAATCGCAGAAATCACAAATGGCTATCAGCTGTTTGTCCCACTCATGCTCACCGCAGCCATTGGCTTTGCCATTAAACTTTACTTTGAACCGCACTCTTTCTACACAAAATCATTAATCGAACAAGGCGATTACATTGTTCACGATCATGACCGATCGGTATTGCATCACATTCGGATGACGGGGTTAATTGAAAAGGATTTTGTGGTAGTGAAAGAAGATGCCTTTTTGAAAGATTTAGTAGAAGCGATTGCAGAATCCAATCGAAATATCTTTCCCGTTGTAGATGATGAACAACGCTTAAAAGGAATCATCTTATTGAATGATGTGCGAAAGCTGATTTTTAAGCCAGAGTTATACGAAACCGAACAGGTGCGCTATTTAATGAAAAAGCCACCTACCGTTATTGATTTGCATGAAGAAATGGAAGAGGTCATGGATAAATTTGAAAAAACAAATGCTTGGAACCTTCCCGTAGTTACCAATGGACAATACATCGGTTTTATGTCCAAATCAAAAATTTTGTCTAAGTATAGAATTGAATTAAGAAAACAAACGCAACGTTGAAAGTAAGTACAACCCTTATCTAAAATCTATCCTCGAAAAAAAAAGGCATTCGTATGAAAACGGAGGAATACTACTAACTTTGTGCTTCCATTAGAAAAACAAATACCCATGACGCGTATTTTATTATTGTTTGTTGGCTTATTTTTTATTACAACCACTTATGCCCAATTTACCAATGTATCTATTACAAAGGATAGCGTGTACTTAGGGCGATTATCTTATCAAAATACCATTACACACAGCTTCCAATTTGTGGTAAAAAATGGTAGGCAGGCTCAGGTAAAAGAGGTTAAAGCAGATTGCGCTTGTTCTATATTGAGTTATCCTGAATACGTGTTGCGTTCAGGACAAGAAGGGAATGTAAATGTAGAATTTGACCCCTATAAACCAGGGCCGTTCGAAAAGCGATTTTATGTAAGTTGGGAAGGCAGTTCGAAAGTGGATGAATTGATACTGAAAGGATATATTGAACCGACGAGTATACCCGCAGAGCAAAGTTTTTCAGAGAAGTGGGGGAACTTAAGGCTTAAGCGTAAGATCATTACCTTTGGAAATGTACCCAATCAAGATGTGGTAAAACGAAGAGTGGAAGTTTATAATCCAAGCTCTTCAACCATTACATTTAAAGATACCGTGACCACACCAAAATACATGGAGGTGGTATGGGAAGAGAATGAATTGAAACCTCAGGGGAAACTGGCTTTTGATATTTACCTAAATCCTAAACTGAAAAATGATTTCGGTTTTTCTTTAGATAATCTGGTATTTTACACCAATCACCCCGTTTTTTCTTCATTAAGCTTGGATGTTTCTTCCATTGTGTATGCAGGAAAAGAGCGTACAATGTCTAAAGAAATTCCAAAACAACCTAAAATTTGGGTCGGTACAGATACGTTAAGTCTGGGGAAGATTTTTTCTAACAATAGTTTTGTCGTTAGCTTTATTGTATACAACAAAGGGAAAGATGTATTGAAGATTGATCGCGTGGTACCAGATGTAAACTGCGAAATTATTTCAATAGATAAGAAAGAGTTAAAAGCGGAAGAATACACATATATTAAAGTAAAAGTGTCTGAATTGTTTAAACAGGCTGGTATGCAGTATCGAACAGTACGCGTATTAAGTAACGATCCTCAGGCAAATGAGAAGGTGCTTACCATTCAGGCCGATGTGATAAAGTAAGGTGTTGGAAATCTTTTTAACCACAATACAACACATGTGAATCAAAATTTTGGCTAGTTGTTATGCTTGAAACATTAAAAGAATTAGATACTCAATTATTTCTGTATTTGAATCACAAACACAGCGTGGGTTGGGATATCTTTATGGAATTCTGTACCGATAAGAAAGCTTGGATACCACTTTACGCGGTGATTCTTATTGTATTGTTTAGGCATTTCAAAGTGAGAGTTATTTTTGTGCTGATTGCTATTGGCGCAACCATTGCCTGCGCCGATTTATTTGCTTCAGGTTTTTGTAAGCCGTTTTTTGAACGATTAAGACCTTGCCATGAACCTGAGTTGGAAGGCTTAGTCCACATCTTAGCGAGAGGCTGCGGGGGCAGTTTTGGCTTTATTTCCTCCCATGCCGCAAATACCTTTGGTTTAGCAACGATACTGGTATTGCTGACTAAAAAACAATATACCTACGTTTGGCTATTTTACCTTTGGGCAGCTATCGTTTCCTACAGCCGAATTTACATTGGCGTACATTATCCAAGTGATATTATTGTTGGCGCATTATCTGGTATAATGTGGGCGTATATCGTTTTCGCCTTTTACAAAAAGTTGATTCCTAGTCATTTGCGTTAATCAAGCTCCCGAATGGTGCTGTCATCATCAATTTCTCGGTAATGCAGTATAATTTCTTTATCCGTTAAACTCTTTAATAAGGGTTTAAGCATCGTTTCCGCATTTTGCTTGGTTTGCTCCAAAATATTGGAAGCTAGCGCCATCCGCTCCACCGATTTCTCAGCCTTCTTTAAAGCCGCATCGGTAATGGCCGTTTTATCACGATCGAAAAGCTGACCAATATGGGCGGTGATGTCAATGATTTTGGTGTTTTGATGATCGATTTTGTAATAGCAAAGTTCAGGTTCTGGCATAGTAATGATGAGCGAATCTCCTAAGGTTTGGATGTCTTCTTTGTGAATTTTAGTAAAATCAATACACCCGACTGCTTCACCTGAAATAACTACTAAAATTTTCGCATCAGGTAATAAAATATCTTTCCGTTTTTTAGTGTATTCAATTGCATCTTTGATTTGGTATTTTACTAATTCAATCTTTCCAATAGCTTCAATGCGTTCTAAAATGGGTTTTTCATGAATACGCTTTTCCACCACTTCAATGGGTTGCTCATCGGTATTCAGGTATTTGTCTTGATACATGGTAAAGGCGATAAACCCAAGCAAACCAAGGACAAGGAGCGCAAATGTATATTTCAAGGAATTTCCGAGCATGATATTATTTGTGATACTGAATTACTAAAATAAAAAAATCGAGCAATCTACCTAACATTTTATGGAGAACGGTAGATTGCTCGATGCAGTAGTTTGAAGTGATTAAAGCTGTTGTTGAAAGCTTTTCCAAGCTTTTTCAGCCAATTGATGCGTCAGGTGTTCAATGTAATAAGAACCCGCTGCTGGATCAGCTACTTTGTTAAAATAGGCTTCTTCTCGCAATATATTTGAAATATTTCGCGCAATCCTTTTTGAAAAATCATCTGTTTTTGCAATTCCTTCATTGTGCGGGGGAATGCTCAACGAGTTACAACCTCCAATAATGGCTGACATGGCTTGGGTAGTGTTACTCAGCATATTCCACTCAGGGTGTTGTTGGGTCTCTTCATTGATGGTAATACTACAGGTGGCATGGATATGAAATAAGTTAGGATGAGAGATGGCTACACCATACTCTTCCGCAATGCCACAAATTAGCATGCGGAGTGCCCTTAAGCCTGCAATTTCAAAAAAATAATTATTAGAAAGTGAATAGACCAATTCCAATTTAGATAAAACTTCATCCGCTGGAATAGATGCCTCGATAAACTGATCGGTGAGTTTAACCGTATTTGCGAGCAATGAAGCTATTTTATCAACTATTGAATGAGCGGCTTCGTGTGCTACCACTACACTTCTAAAGTTAGGATAAATCTTACTGCCTTTAATCAAGCTAACATGTTCTTGTATGCTACTTTGATTGACACGAATGGATCCTTTTAAGTCTTCAGGAGTAAAACCTCTAGCTTCCAAATATTTTTCTAAGCGTTGAAAAAATGAAAAGTGGTTTTCCTGAAGTCGAAAAGAGATTTCGCAGTAAGGAAATAACACTTCATGTAATAGCTTGTTAAAGTCAGTAGCTTGTTGAACGGCAGAAATATCTAATTCTACGGCATCGGCTCCTTGGTTTAAGGCATGAAGTAATTCTTTATTTGCCGAATTGTCATCTTCTATCTGAATGACTTGGCGAAATTGCCAGTTGCGCGCATCTAAATGATTTTCTTCCTTGTTGAATGTGCTGTTATGATACGACTTCAAGTAATCTAATTGTTCAAGATCTTCAACCGTATAGAAAGGCATTACATGAAAGCCTTCTGAAGTGTTCCAAACTAACTTTTCGTCAAAATCAGCTCCTTTTAAGTCAGTAGTGGCTTTTTCAATCCACTTTTGTTTAGATAGCTTAGGGAATTCACCAAATAGATTTTTATCACTCATAGATTTATTGGCTAGAGGTAAGTATAGTCTAAGTCACTCACAAATTTAGCAGCTTTTCTCTGCTTGTAAATGACTTCTATAATAAATTTAATGACCATGATCATATGGAATAAAAAAAGAGGCTACCCAACTGGATAGCCTCCACTTATGATGGAGCAGATTAGCTTACCTAATTACTACTCTTGATGTTCTTGTATCAGTATCATTAGCCATTTGAACAATGTAAACACCTGTTCCAAATCTGCTCAAGTCTACTGAAACATTCGTTTCACCAGATACTTTACCACGGTAGATTTCCACGCCCAATGTATTGTGAATGGTCAATGTGGCTTCTTTCATGTATCCTAAGTTGCTTGCAACAGTAATTTTACCGCTAGAAGGGTTAGGGAATACATTGAATTTCACTTCAGCAGCTTCGAAATCTTCAGGAGCATCATTAGGCGCTCGGTTAAAGAAGTTCAAATCAAGGTCGAAGCCAGTATCGTTCGACTTCGCATTCACTAAGGCACCTCTGCCTTCACCTGTGATTGCACCCACTACTTCATCAGGACAAATGATCAATCCGTCTACATCATAACCATCTGCATTGCCTCCAAATCGTGCATAATCTGTGCAGTCTAAGATTTTAACGTATTTCACGTATTCTAACTGGCCACTTTCAACTGCAGGGCCGATATCGATGAATGAAGTACGACATACCGTAGAAGGTGTTAATAATACCCAAGGGTCTTCAGGTTTTTCTTTACCGTAAACTAAGGCTAATTCAGGATAGTTACCCGTTTGATCAGGACCACAGTTGGTATTCATACGACCGTAACTTGTTTCTACCACAATGAAGTCGGCGTAAGAAATTCCATCGCCATAGGCATCTTCGATAGAGTTTGAATGACCCACTGCCACACCATTTTTGTTGTGATTGTATACCGGGCTTGCCAACTCTAATTCGATGTATCCTCTAAATCCAAGCGAAACGAAGTTCAAGTTATTACTTTCTTGCGGAGCACCAAGTGCATTATTTGCATTGCTTCTGTTACTAGGAACTGCATCGCCATCTTGCTGTGTACCTTGGTTGAAGTTCACCACACTTACGGCGTAACCATCACATGGTTCAACGTAATCGAGGCAAGCAGAGGTCATATCGCCCCAACCGCTTTGCTGAACAGGACCTTGGAATTGCAAGAACTGGAAGTTGTCAGGATTGTCCATATCAACTACATACATGCCAGTAGCATTTTTCACCGAATAGATTAATGTTCTTGCGTCAGGCATGACAGCCATACCCGTGATTTTACCTCTACAAGCATGACCAAATTGCTTAGCAACTAAGTGACCTTGCAAGCCTGATACGGTGAAGATGGCTGCACCATGTGCATGCGTACCGATGTAGAATGATCCATCTTGATCAAACGCGATGTCAGCACCAGCAATGTTCATGGTCTGACCAGTCTCTTGGATAGTGATGGTACCATAACTCACCTCAGTGCCAGGGCTCATTGGATCATCCATCACAAAGATCTCATCGGAACTTGTAGAAGAGAAGTAAAGCTGCCCTTGAGGATTAAATGCTGCTTGAACAATCCCTCCAGGGATATTCAATTGACCTACAGGCTTAAAGACATGCGTTTGCGTATCAAAATAACCGTAGTCATGAATAGGCCCTCTACTTTCGAAAACGAATAGTTTAGTACCGTCAATGTTTAAGGCAATGTGTGCATCACTGTAAGGAGATGGAACATATTCTTTCACCCTTACTTTACCTTGGTTTTGCTTAGGCTTTGTGAAGTAAATTTTATCTTTTGCATTGTCAATGTAGTAGATGCTACAAGCACTTACATCATCACACTGAGGACTCAAGTTCAAGTTGAAGTCACCTTGTTTCCAATCGCCGCCATTTAAGCTGTAGAAGAACCAAGCAGAAGCGCCAAATTCAATGTTCTTACCATTTGCGCCTTTACCAATTTGTAAACCGTATTTTCCATCAGCAGGCATGGTAGACATTCTGATGTAGCCATCTCCGTCAACTTCTTTCATAAATGCACCTTCACCCATTAAGAAGAGTGCCCAAGTGTCTACATCAACACCGCCATCATTAGGATCGTAAGCATTCGCTCTCAACTCTTTCTTAGGTCTGGTTAGGTCATTTTTCGCTTCGAATGGCGCATATACCTCCCAAGTACTTCCTGTTAAGTTGCCTGAGTGGAAAGTTGCTCTACCCGTAATGTAAGCGCGTTCCCCATTGCTATTGTAAACTAAGTAAGCGCCGTCTTCAAAAGTTAATCGACCTAAGCCAAATAAAGCAATGCTATGATTACTGTTTCCTGAGTGATAAGCATCAGAAACGGCATTGCTTAAGTCATGCGTCCAGTTGCCGTTATCACAGCTCTCAGGATCAGGATTTACTGAACAAGGGCCGGTAATGAATAGGGCAGAAGCACTTTGAGTAGCACCAAACGTGATGGTGAATTCTGTAATTGACTTATGCGTATGGAAGAAGGTGTAATTACCAGAGTTTGCATTGCCATCAGCATCTCTACCTTTGCCCGCAGCAGGTAATCGCACAAATCGGTTATTATGCGCGAGTTGGACAAATACAGGGAAATCGTTGCTATTGCTGACTCTCCATCTGTTTTTGTTCTTTTTATTAGCACAAACATTTTCTACAGTGATGCTACCTTCAGGAACAGGGCAGAACGTTGTATCTGCTTCTGCAGTAACTTCCTGATCAAGTGCGTAATATACCGTGAGTATATTTCCTTGGTTTGCGTTAGTAGTTATGAAGGTATAATCACCTGAGTTTGCATTACCGTCAGCATCTCTACCTTTTCCAGCTCTAGGAATAAACTTCGTATACTTCTGACTGCCATCAACAGTATATTGGATGCGGAAGTGGCGATCAGTGGAGTTGGTAATTCTCCAACGATTTTTGCGAGGATGTTCCTTACATAACGCTTCTACATCAATGTCTACATCAGGACAAGTAGGAGCCAAGTCTAAGTTGAAATCACCTTGGCGGTAGCTTTGTCCATTATAGCTGTAGTCGAACCAGAAAGAAGCACCTAAGTTAATATTCTTACCATTTGCACCTTTACCAATTTGTAAACCATATTTCCCATCAGCAGGTTTTCTAGTCATGTTGATGTATCCATCGCCATCCAATTGACGCATGAACGCATTTTCTCTCATTAAGAAAAGTTTCCAAAGTTCAGTGTCTACATCCCCGTCATTCGGATCGTAAGCATTGGCTTTTAACTCTTTCTTAGGAACGGTGTTGCTCGCTTTTCTTTGGAATGGAACGTAAACTACCCATCTTGAACCTGCTAAGGAACCTTGAGTCATGGTAGCTTCGCCATGAATATACGCCTTGCTTCCATTATCGCGATATACCAAGTAAGCGGTAGAATCGAAAGTTAATCGTACCGTACGTTCATCGTTGAATCCACTCAACCAAATGCTGTGGTTGTCATTTCCTCCATGATAAGCGTCGGAAATGGCATTGCTTAAGTTAAAAGTGAACTTGTCTCCATCACAAGATTCAGGATCTGGATTCATGTCACAAGGCCCTGTAAAGAATGGTGTAGTGATGGACTGCTCAGTTCCAAATGTGAAGGTGAAATCCGTTACTAACTTCGACGTATTAATAAAGGTATAATTACCAGCATTCGGATTTCCATTAACATCAGCACCTAAACCAGCGGCAGGGAGTACAATTTCTTGTCCACTGTGAGCTAAAGTGATGGTTACTGGGAACGCATTGCTATTGCTCACTCTCCAACGATTCTTATTCTTGTTCGGAGAACATACATTGATCGCATCAATGGTTCCGTCAGGAATTGGACAAGCAGAAGTGTTTGCAGCTACAGCGATGCTTTCAGTAAATGAATAGTAAACAGTTAAGCTGTCGCCTGCACTCGCATCCGTAGTAAAGAAGGTGTAGTTGCCTGCATTCGCATTGCCATCAGCATCACTACCCATGCCCGCTTTAGGAATTGAGAGGCTTGTTTTTGTACCACTATTGATACTGTACTGAACCGTAAGACTTCGGTTTGTTGCATTTTCAATTGCCCAACGATTTGTCGCATCATCATCACTACATAAGGCATCCACACCAATCGAAATAGGCGGACAGAATGCTTTCAAATCTAAGTTGAAATCGCCATTCTTATAGCCTTGTCCATTGTAATTGTAACTGAACCAAGATGATGCACCTAAATTCGTGTTTTTACCATTGGCACCAACACCAACTTGTAAGCCTAAGTTGCCATTACTTGGTCTTCTAGTGAGGTTAATGTAGCCATTACCATCTATCTGACGGATGAAAGCACTTTCTTCCATCAAGAACATTTTCCACAAATCAGTATCTATACCCCCATCATTAGGATCGTAAGCTTCTGATTTTAATTCTTTCTTGAAACCTGTATTAGCCGCTTTAGCACCAAATGGAGCATAAACAACCCAACGCGATCCAGCTAATGAACCATTATCCATCGTCGCATTACCAGTGATGTACGCTCGGCTACCATCATCGCTCAAGACTAAATAAGCATCAGGATCGAAGGTCATGGTTACGGTACCTTCGCCATTAAATCCACTGAACCAAATGCTGTGGTTATCATTTCCATTATGATACGCATCAGAAACAGCATTGCTTAAGGTATAAGTCAGCTCATCTTCTTCACAAGATTCTGGATCAGGCGTATCGTCACAAACACCCACAGTGTGGTTTACCGTTAAGTTTTGATTGTTACCATAACTTACACTGATCGGATTAATGCTGTCAGGAGCAAATACAAAGGTGAAGTTGCCACCAGGATTGCCATCAGCCGTCACGCCATTACCCGCAGCTGGAAGCGTAATTACTTCGCCGCTAAAATCTAAGGTAACATCTACTTCAAACGCATTTCCATTTTCAAACCTCCATCTATTTAATGCCGCATCATTGTGGCAAACAGGAGCTAAGTTAACATTGTCGATATCCAGTGGAGGAATGTCACAAAGTTCTTTTTCGTTGAATACCGTATCAATTAAACCGTTTACATAGAACACACACATGGCATCGCCTGCTATGGTATCCGTAGTTACAATCACGGTATCACCAGGTAATAACTCTACACTATCACTGTTGCTATTGATGGTTACCACTCTTTGAGTAATTAATTTAGTAACGGTGTAGTAAAGATTAGCCGTTTCATCGGTGTTGTTGTAGAATGCCCAACGGTGGAAGGCAGGATCAATCGTACACGTATCTGTTGCAATTACAGGCGGTTCGCAACTAAAATGGTTAGGTTGTGCAAGAGTGGCTAAAGTAGCTCCACTTCCTGCATTGCGGACCACAATTGAAGTTTGTGTTGTAATGAGGTTGTAACTCTCGTTTGCGCCTAATTGTAAAGGTTGTGCGAAGAACCCAGCTAATACCGATAAATCAGCAGGGAAGTTCGAGTTATTCTTGATTAAGAAATTACGCTGAGCAGGGTTGCTTGTACATGCTGCCTCAATGCTAATTTCAGGATCACAGAATCCTGCGTCATTTACAAGTGTGTCAACTAAACCACTTTCGTAGAATATACACATGGCATTACCAGCCACAGTATCAGTAGTAATTAATACCGTATCGCCAGGAAGCACCTCAAGACTATCTGCATTGCTATTTACATTCACTACACGCTGAGTGATGAGCTTTGATACCGTATAGAATACATGAGCCGGTTCATTGCTATTATTGTAAAATACCCAACGGTACGAAGCGGCATCTACAGAACAGGTATCATTTACGACAAGAGGCGGAGCGCAGATGGATGCGGTAGGTTGCGCAAGGGAAGCTAAGGTTTCGCCATTACTTGCATTTCGAATGACAATGGAAGTTTGTGTAGTAATGAAGTTAAAACGCTCGTTTGCCCCTAATTGTAAAGGCTGTGGGAAGAATCCAGCCAATACCGATAAATCAGCTGCAAAGTTTGAGTTATTTGTGATTAAGAAGTTACGCTCGGCAGCTGTATTTGTACAGACCGCTTCAATGCTAATTTCAGGGTTACACATCCCTGCTTCGTTCACCACAGTATCAATCACACCGTTTTCGTAGAACACACACATGGCATTACCAGCCACGGTATCGGTGGTAATGAGTACGGTATCGCCAGGAAGCACTGCTACACTGTCAGAATTACTGTTGATGTTTACCACACGTTGAGAAACTAATTTAGCCACAGTGTAGAACACATTGGCAACTTCGTTTGAGTTGTTATAAAATACCCAACGGTAAGCAGCAGGATCAGTAGAACAGGTATCGGTGGCAACAATTGGTGACTCGCATAAAAATGGTGAAGGTTGTGCTAAAGATGCTAATGTTTGATTATCAGCGGCATTTCGAACAACTATAGAAGTTTGTGTCGTAACGAAATTTGATGTTTCGTTTGGCCCTAATTGTAAAGATTGTGGAAAAAATCCTGCTAATACAGAAAGGTTGGCCGAGTAGTTCGAATTGTTTGAAATGGCATAAATACGTTCTGCTGGATTAGTCGAACATACTGCTTCAATACTGATTTCTGGCGCACATAACCCCGCATCATTTACAATGGTATCAATTAATCCATTGTCATAGAATACGCACATGGAACCTCCAGCTACGGTATCGGTTGTAATTAATACGGTATCGCCAGGAAGCACCTCAAGGCTGTCTGAATTGCTGTTTACAGTAACTACACGCTGAGAAATTAATTTAGCCACAGTGTAAAACACGTTGGCAGTGTCAGGCGAGTCATTGTAAAATACCCAGCGATAAGTTGCTGGATCAATATTACAGGTGTCATTAACTGTCAGTGGCGCAGCACAAATAAATGGTGTTGGTTGCGCTAAAGAAGCTAATGTTTGATTGTCAGCTGCATTTCGAACCACTAGGGTTGTTTGCGTTGTAACAAAATTAAAACTTTCATTTGGACCTAATTGTAACGGCTGGGGAAAAAATCCTGCTAATACAGACAGGTCAGCCGCAAAATTCGAGTTGTTCGTAATAAGATAATCCCGCTGAGATGCATCCGTTGTGCATGCTGCTTCTATACTAATCGAGGGCACTTGCGAATAT
>JBMYQA010000095.1:0-19726 GCA_049600855.1 Flammeovirgaceae bacterium
GGGTAGAATAAAAATAGCGTGTTGTGGTGCTATTCAGTGCTCCACTAGCCGTTTTCAAGGCAAATTGTTGGCCTACCCCTCCTTGAGCCTTGATGCGACCCATGCCATCATTTTCATAAATCACTTGGGTATAGGCAAAGCCATTAGCATCGGGAATGTAGTCGCGGTGGATTCCACCCACATCATTCTGATGCGAATAATACTTGCCTGCACCTGCATCTGTTGCTAATGAAATGGCTCCAGCTGCTAAGTTATCAAACTGTTCTTTAGGGTCTAAATCGGTAAAATCACCATCGAGTTGGAAACGGTTTACCAGTGGCCTAAACTCCAAGGAGTTCGTTGGATCAGGCACAGGAAGCACGCTAATCGTACCCCGACCTTCATGATCGTAATAGGTTTCAGCAACTAAGGTGTGTTTGTCCGTATTCAAATCAGTGGCTACTTGGCGAGGCCGCAAGCTTGCATCGTAGTAGGTGACTACTTTCTTGCTCTTTCCCTCTTCGGCAAAAGTGGTCACTGCCTGCCAAGTAATGTCAATATCCTCTTCTACATCGCCACTTTCTGTCTTTCGGGTCACTTTACGTGAAAAGCCATCTGTGACAATACGCGAGGCAAAAGGAGAAGCGCCATAGTCATCGTATACCCAATTGCCATGGGTCACTTGATTGGGATTGGATTCGGCATATCGACCAACAGCTCGCACGCGGAAGTAAAACGAGCCTGCGGGATAGGTGCTCGTGATTTCATAATGCTGAAGCGGCGTTTCTACTCGAACAGGGTCTTTATAGTTTCCTTCAAAAATACTTTGAGAGGTATAGCCTACTGCTAAACCTAAAGCGGTAAGCTCATCATCGCCAATAAAAATCCACTCGAGCTCATAGCCCCAAGCCCCTTCTGCATATTCCCAAGTGGCTAGTATCCGTTCATCGTCTACCAGCTCACTAACCATAAAGCCGATCTCTGCATCTTTCTCTTTATTTTTCAGGTAGACCAGCTCATCTGCTTGACCTTCATAATCTTGCCAATAACGCGGCTTTTCATACAATCGGAACTCTAGGTAAATATCAGCCGTGGGAATATTTTCTAATGCGGTTGGCAAACCACTGACTCGAACGAGGTATTCATTTTTCAAGCCAGCCTCATCTTCGTTACATTCGATGTAAGCCTTATTGCCTCCATACAATGCCGAAGCCACAAAGGTTTGGGTCTCGTTATTCGATACGTTTAAATTTACTAGGCCCTCATTATCAGCACCCGAAACCCCTTGCAATAGTTGGGTTTCCCCGCGAGGACCGCCATGTGGTAGATAGCCCGCATCATCGGCCTGCAAACGCAAAAACTCCACATTCAACCCATACGCCCAATTGATATTGGGCTGACGACCTTCAATGTCGTATTTCAATTGAATGGCAACATGGAACTTGCCGTCCAAACATTGTTTGAATAAGGGAATTTCTTGGCCTTCGGTTAATTCACTGATATTAATTCTGCGAGAAAGCTTGCCCTCATCGTACCATCGCGGGCCTTTCACCAAGGATTGGCTCATCACAACCAGTGGAAAAAACACCATCAACAAACTCAACAAAAGCTTGCTGCCTAATGATGAATTACTCATCAATGTATCTATATTCTTGTTTAGCTTCATGGTTTTAGTTTATCGTGTGACAATTAAGTGATAACCCTGATAGGCATCGGATACCATTAACTCATCCCCTCGCTTTTTCAAGTAGTGTGCGGTGTGGAATAGAGTTGATTGGTGTTCAACATCTACCTTAAAAATCGGAAAGCTGATTTCTACTCTCCTATCTCCGTAGTCTGCATCCGTGTAGAAATAAGTGATTTTTGAAAGCAAATAGGAAGTCGCATCTAGCTCTAGCTCCACTTTTGCAACTTCAGCGCCTTCTTTCTCAATCCGATAGCGCTTTTTACCCTCGTTTAAGCCCAAAAAGGTTACCTTTTCATAGTTTTCCACCATGTTTTCGAGATTGGGGGAAATGCCTTGTAGCAAGTCTTCCATGCCTGCTTCTTGACGTTGCGAGGCACATATCATTTGTTTCGTACCTTTATTAATACTCACGAGATACTCTTCATTTCGCATGATTATCATATCCCCCATTTCATACATGCTTTTTCGCCCTTGTAAGCGTAATGTCACCCGTTCTGTTATGGGCTTCGCCTTTCCCTCATATTCTTTAGTCACCATTTGGGCATACAGGTTATCTATCTGATCATATGCCGCATACATGGCTTTCATGTCTTTTAATAAATCTTGTGCAGACAACTGTTGGATGCAGCACATCAAACAGATCATCACAAAGTATTTCCAGTTATTCGCTTTCATGATTGTTTCGTGTTTAGTTGTCATCTGATCCTTTTTGGTGACTTAAAGATTCCTGAATGGTTTTGATTCCTTCTATTGTTTCTTTCTTGATGAGGAATAAGTTCCCTTCTGAATCATAGCTATATAATGTGGCATAATTGTTATTATCGAGTGTTGCTAGTAGTCGGTAAGTGCCGAGTTCATAGACAT
Source organism: Flammeovirgaceae bacterium (assembly GCA_049600855.1). Taxonomy (GTDB): domain Bacteria; phylum Bacteroidota; class Bacteroidia; order Cytophagales; family Flammeovirgaceae; genus JBMYQA01. Next base: position 2,531 of record JBMYQA010000095.1, read on the forward strand.
ACGATTGCATATTTCCGAGATTCGGGAACAAACGGATGTCATCCAAGTAGATTTCTGGATTTCCACCTTTTTGAAAACTCAGAATCAATTCCTCTGAGCCTGTTTGATAGGTAAATTTACCTTGGATGCGTTGCCAACCTTCGATAATGGTTCCAGCAGGTTCCAATAAAGCAAGATAGGTTCCTGCTGCATTCTTTACGCCAATCCCTAAACGATTCGCTTTGTCAGTGACCGCTTCGTCAGTTTGATACGTCAAATCGAAACGCTTCCCTGTATTCACTTTCACCCAAGCACTGATTACATATTCTTTCCCTTCTTCCAAATCGAGGTAATTTTGGCGTTGTTCAAAATCTACTTTCACTCTTAGGCTACGTCTACCTGTATGTGCTTCTACACCATCTACAATCTCTGCTTCATCTGTACTCAATATGGCGTTAGTTTCATCATTTTTCACTTGCTCATAGTAACTTAATTCTCCTTTCCAAATCGACCCTAAGGCATCTAAACCCGCTCCATCAAAACGAACTACTGCTTGTTCAGCGTTGCGTACATCACGGAACTTACATCCAAGTGTTACGTCTTCAATGGTAAAGCTACCGCCACCCGTTACATTATGTCCATTTAAGGTGATGTTTGATTGACTTCTGAGCTTTTCTAAGTCTAAGAAAGGATATTCGATAATACCTACTTGCTGATTACCACCCAACACCTTCACTTTACGCAATCGCATCGCCTCTTGATTGGTGATGTTGAAGTTTCCAGCGTTGGCTTGGTGAAAAGCAGTCGCTGTTCCAGGCTTTACTTCTTCCTCAAATCCCGTAAAAGCCATTTCTCGTTGGCGCATATTGGCACCCACTGCCGTACTTAGCTCTCCGTTGTAGCCAAATAATGCCGTAGAATAACGCTCCAATACATCTTTATTCTCCAATTCACTTCCATACGGACTGTATTCGGTGATGGTACTTGCCTTTACCCAATTTGGTCCAGCATGAGCTTGCCAGTTGAATGCATCTAAGGTAAAATCTCCATGGTGCTGCATGTCAATCGCCGTTTCATAGCTCCCTTCATGTGCGCCCGTTCGGTCTTTTATTAAGCTAAAACCGCCTTCCCCTCTCCACAAACCCCGCTGTCCATTGGCAAAGGGATTGAGATTTCGGATGCCTGCTTCACCACCCAAAGCCATCACCCAACTATCTTGGAAGCTAGCAGCAGAAGCACCGAGTACGTTTGGAATTTGATAGCTATTATATGTTGGGGTATCGAGAGAAAGTTGGATATCTTCAATATCAAAGCTTTTCCTTTTATCCGCTGCTGTAAATACACTTCTAGTATCACAGCCTGGATAAGCAAATCGAATTTGTAACACAGGTTCATAATATCCTGCATTTAGATATTCATATTCAATCTTATCAGGAGTATCATTTTTTGCATACCTTCTTGTTCCTCCATCTCCAAAATGCCAAATAAATTCCAAACTCGGTTCTCCTCTAATATCTGAGGTATTAATAAACTCAGCACTAAACCCAAAACAATCCTTAGCTACTTCATATAATGACTCTGGTGCTAAATTTCTTGTAATTTTAAATTTCACCGTTTCACTCAATATTCCTCCTCGAGCAGCTCTCACCCATACTTCTTCGTAATAGGAATCTGTTTCACTTGGCCCTGTTAAGCGATAAGCTATTTCAGAACCAGTACCCTTAGCTTCTTGCCCTGCTATGTTTTTATGTGGTAAAAAGTCAGTTGAAAATTGATCAGAACTAGCATACCAATAAAAATGAGCATCAGTAGCTTCCGTATCATCTGCTAATAGACTTCTTGCTTGAAGTGGAGCTTGATACAATAAAGGTTCACCTACAGGATTTTCCGTTCCTGACCAATAATAATCGGTATTGGCCATGTCTGGGTTAGGTTCGATGTTATCACAATCACAACTACTGGTCGGGCATATTCCATCTGGTCCTACATAACAAGCACTAAATTCACATCCTATATTCCCTGCTAAACAATCTACTTTTGGCATTACATAAACCCAACCAATGGCTACTCTTTCTTCATTATTGAGAGGGAACCAAGCATAAATTAAATATTTTCCAGGCTCAATAAATGTATAATCGGCAATCCAATGATGTGACCCTATGTTTTCACCGTGAATCTCCTCAACCTGTCCGGTACTTGGGTTTTGATAATCACTATAAAATCGTGCAATTCCAAAATGCGTATTGTGTTTATCGGCATTGTTTATATTAAACCAAAGTCGTAAGCAAAGTTTTGTACCAACCGTAATTTTAACTCCTTCTTGACCTACGGGAAAGTATTTCCAACAGTCGGTCGCAGTATCATATTCAGTTGGATCACACATATTATCATCTTGAGAACAAGTACCATTAGTAGGCTGTCGGTATTGAACAAATACATCATAGTTCAGATCAGTCTGTTTTGCATCTGCTGAACAAGGAACAGGATCTCCCCCCCAACTAGGACTCCATGTTAGTTGATCATTGCAATCAAACACTAGCAGATTATTCCAATTTCCTCTAGGAATGGTTTGCCCATAAAGTTGCTGACTTGTCAACAAGCTGATTATCAGGAGTATTATGTGATATTTTTTCATTGTTTTATCTGTTAAATGCTTTATGAATTATTGTCCTCCGTCTACTCCATCTCGGTCAAGGCAGTTGTCCAATGGACAATCTGGAGTGACAATTGCAGGGAGATTCTGATTTTGTAAATCTCGACTACGTGCCTTATAGTTATTTGGTAACAGATCAAGACCATCTGGATCGTGTTCCATTAAAGGGTTTACCTTAGCTGTAATACTTCCTACAGATGCCGAAAGTAAATTTCGCTTCCCTGATCGGTATAAGAAGAGAGATACTTGATTCTTCTGCGCTCCTTCCATAAAAATGCTAAGCTCGCCTGTAGAATAGAATGCTAAATCGCCTTTTTCTAAGCCTACATAAACCATTTTGGTCAACGGCTCCCCAATCACTTCTTCGCCATTACCATCTAAACTAACATCGCGAACAATAAACTCGTCACCTGGATGAAAATCGTCCGTGCTTACCTTTGCCGCAGCTATCGCATCAGGAGAAACGACATAATAGTTTTCTTTGTATTCGTGATTGATGCCATCAGCTTCATACGTGTCTTTTTTAGCAATGAGTCGATCAAACGCTAAACCTCCAGTTGTCATCCCAATGTTCTCGTAAGCTGGTCCTAAGCCTTCGTACTTCAAGTGAGCTGGAATGTTGTAGGTGTAGATTTTGTCGTTAAAGTTGTTGTTTACAGAACTTACAACCACCTCACCCGTTTGTCCATCCCAAATTTCGTTGAAGGTTTGCACTAAAGCTCCTTGATTCCAAGCTTCTACCTTATCTAAAATTCCAATTCGGCTGATCACTTTATTGGTGACAATTGATTTGGTATTTACCTCATTCACCTGAGTTTTAGGGAACATACTGTTAATTGGAATAGGAGGAGCTGCCGCCAAGTCAATGTTCAATTCTTGCCCTACAGTTTGACTAAAAACATAGGTTTCCCGAGCATCTACAAAGAAATCCATTTCCTCACCAATAATTCGTTCTTCTAATAAGGGCGCTCCTTTTCCATCTGCATCTTCCATCAATGCAATGACTTTATTTTTAAGTTTCAGTGCAGGTATACCGTGGGCTTCTGCAGGGTCTGTTCGGAAGGTATAAGAGACCCATGAAATTGGTTCAGCGTTTACATTTCCTTGCTGATCCATCCCATAATTTGAAATCTTCTTTTGCTGACCATGCATGTTATTTTGAATCACGGTATAGCCTTGTGTAGCAATCGAATTTTGGAAAGTTTCCTTGTATACAATTCGATTCTTTGTTTTGGGCTTAGACATTTTGTCGTTTTTATCCGTTTCATCTGTAATGACTGGGAAGTCCTTCGCCGTATAGAATTCATGTACGGTTGCCCCGGTAGTACTGTGGAAACCGATGGCTGTTAAACCATCTGCTTTATAGTTTTTTGCATCAGCTGAAGCTAAACTTTTTACCGTGACTTTGCTGTATCCAACAGAAGGTCCTGGATAGAAACTTTCGTTAATGGGGAACTCAAAGAAGAAATCATTATCATTCCTTAGGGGCACCCCAGTAGAAAACTTGCGGGCAGTTCTTACGGAAATTTCATCACCACCCATCAATGGTTCATAGGCAGCAACTCCACTACTATACGTCGTTCCATCTTCATCTGTGGTGGTATACTCATACACTTGTCCGTAGGTAGCTTCTTTACTTTGTAAGCCTGTATAATTCCATTTATCGGTTAAACTCACCTTTTTCACACGGGAGCCTCCACCCACTTTTACTTTATCGGGTACATTCAAGCGAATCCAAGATTTACCTGCTTCCATTCTTCGTCCCCATTGCTTTCTCTTTCCAGCCCATGCATAAAAACCACGAAACATTTGGCTTACCATTTCACCATAAGTGATTAAACCTAATGCAGCTTTTATTTTGTTTTTATCTGACTCGGTGAGGTTGGGGATATTCGGAGCTGAGGTATACAATTCTGGCTGATTTACCTGAATGTGTTGCCAAGCGGCGACTGAAATGGGGTGCCACTTTTTCTTTTTAGCCGTTTTTTCAACCGTAATAAAACCATGGGTATAATTTCCATTGCCATCGTCTCCTACCAAACCTACTTTTGCGCCAGAATGATGCCCAATATCAGCACTGCTATTCGTAAAACGTTTAATATCTGCATAACCAGCAACAAACTCTTTATAACTCTCATTCGTTGACTTTTGCAAATATACATTTGCTTTAAAGTATAGTTGCCAGCTAACCTGATCCACGTACTTCATAATTTCCTGATATTGATTTGCCACGTCACTTGATTGAGCGGCAACAGGTTTTTTCAACCTGAAGTAAATCCTAGTACGTTCTTGTTTCTTATCAGCCCAATTTTCTTTCGAATATAATGTCATTGCATTTCGCTTGCTGTGAACTGATGCTCCAACAGAGGTATCAAAATCTATCGGCCCACTTTGATCCGTCCCATAAGTCACACTTTTACCTGAAACCGCCACAATATCGGTCATGTACATGGCTTGCTTATTTTGTACATACGCATAATCATCAGCCTCATACTCCACTTGAATTTTACTTCCAGAGGGAAGCGTAATTCCCGTTAATTCCCAAGCATAGGTATATTCATCTAATTTCTCTCGTTCTGTATCTTGATGTACATAAGGGTAATCTAATTGAAATTGCCATTTCTGCGCATCTGTTGCACTAGCCAATGCTGGAATATCCGCTAACCGTCGATAGTTTCCCCAACGATCCACATTGTAAGGATGGTAATCAGGATTAACGGTAGTTCCTGATTTTACTACGTTTCCATACTCAAATTGGTACGGTGTACGGCTACCCATTTCGTTACCTCGGTACTTAAAATACAATTGCTTTAACGTGAGTTTTCCACCGCCTTCATTATCACTATCACTATTATCGCCATCATTATTTTCTACCCCTTTACAAAGTGAATAGTCGTAAGTCATAACTACTTCTTTGATCGGCTTAGCGTCATCCAATTTACTAAACAACGCAATTTTAGCTAATCGGTAACTCGATTTATCCCTTTTAGACATGGCAAAATTTTGCAACTCCTTTGCCGCCCCATAAGCATCATGACGTTTTTCGATGTGAAAGAACGCTTTGTGTGTAGCAGTTTCAGCCGTAGCTAGGTACCAAACCTCTTTTTTGCCATAGGTATACGAAGCGCGATCATCTTGTGTGGTATTGTGATACCCTGGATTGTATTTTGCACCAGTAAACGGTGCGCGCCACTGATAATCATCTGCCACTTTGCGGTAATTAAACTTCACCCAATAACCTAAATCCCCATCAGAAGGCCCTGGAATACCATCTGCATCTACGTAATCTACTCCAAGAATCGAGGTTAACATATAGGCGTAGGCGTAAGGAGGCAGCTTCGTTTTACTGTAGAACTCATCAGTGCCATCTATTTTATAATTAAGCACATCATTTTCCACAACAGCAGGAGTAGTAGGATCATCTAAATCCATATCAATGACATCTGCAGCAGCTTGTTGCGCTACACTGAAATTCGCGTCTACCTGTTCGGTGTTGTAAACTGGTAAACCATAAACGTAACGCAAGCCAGCAGGGTCTACGTTCAGGAAGCCAGCCATGTGATTACTCTTGTTGATTTTCATATGGTTTGCCGTCCAACCAGTGCTGAGGTCTGCATCAATGTCATTTGCATCTGATATATCATTCACCGTGGTCGGTTTCCGATCATACGCTTTCAATGTTGTAGTAAAATCATTGACATCACCCGTTGTATGATCGTAATATTCCACTTGAAATTCCCGAAGGACACTTTCATTCGTCAAATCGCCATTCAAATCTGTTTTAAGTAGATCTTTATTTGTGATGGGGAGTACAAGGGAATTTCTTCGTTCTTTTTCTGTTAGTACTAACTTCTCCCTATCAGCCATTCCGATTTGCGAGCCGACCTCATTGCCTTCTAAGGTATTGTTAAACTGAAAATTTCTTTTTGCGCCTACATTCTTCTGAAACCTTTTTGGTTTATACCCATCAACATTATTCCAAGCAGTTATGGGCTTGGTAGTGGGTTCACCATGGGCTTTAAAGTAGATCATTTGGTTATTCCCTTCATTTTTTTGAAATTTATAGTTGTCAATAAAATCCATTTTCTTCGTTTGAGAGTATCCAGAGATGGTTCCATAATTGACACCAAAACGTGGGCCAGGAAAAGCCAACTCTCCACCTGCTGTGTATCCATCCGTACTTGAAGAAATGGTTTGGTCCCAAACGACACCAATGTCTCGGCGATACGGGCGGAAAGCCCCTGCCATCCCATGACCTGTCACCGAATAAGCATCGTAAGTCAGGCGAGGCATCCACAAGTTGGTAGCTTCATCCCGTACAATCCCGTCTTTCTCACGATTAAAGTCTAATAGGCAATTACTTTGATTATTCGCTCCTTGTAAATTCAAATAGCCATAAGCAGGAACTGGAGTCCATTGGTTGGCTCGATCTAATTTTTGAGTAGAAAAGGAAATACCTGCAGAACCATTGATGTAAACACCACCATAAGCGCCACCAAGTTTAGCATCTGCGGCAAAACTATTACTTCGAAAGGGCATGGATACTTGAGGAGTATAGCCGGGGTTAGCTTGGGCAAGAGTCACTGTAGAAACTGCTGAAAAATTACCAGGGTTACCATAACTTGTTAATTCCCAAGACTCTTCTGTCTTTCCTTTCTCATTCTTTTTCTTGACTTTTTCATGAATCTGATAATTAACCGAACCTGACCCTAAACCTGTCGTAATACTTTCCAGCCCTTGTTTATGGTTATAATTGAAACCAATATCGTTAGACAATCTTACTGTTGTAGTTCTCTTCTTTTCTTCTGTTTCTTTTAAAAAAGAAAAGTTTGTTGATGCAGATGCCCCTGCACTTACATCTACTCCATCTTGAGAGTTAAGCGTTAGTTGTGCATTAAAAGATCCTGTTAGACCAATAGTATGAGAATCTCCCAAATTGAATTTAGCTACCTCTGCTGCCAAATTAGCACCTATGCCAAATTCCGTGCTCAACCCTCGAAAACTATTATTGTAGATACCCAATGAAATACTCGGTGTTAATGTAATCGGGGCATTTGGATCATAATCATCGATCTTACCTTGTTTATCTCTCGTCCAACCAAAAAGTTCAACACCAATTTCTCCTCTCACTCCAATCGTATTACTCGCTTTCATATCCATCTTCTTCAACACTTCATCGCCATTAAATTCATCGGGCATGCCGGTCATGGAGCGGGTCATGGAGCCTGGTTGGAGATTCCAGCCAAGGCCCACCCAAGAGGCTTCTTGATCCATACCAATGCCTGAGTGATACGCTAAATTGAAGGGATAACCGCCATTAGGACCAGGCAGTTCGAATAATGGAATGTTGTATGTAAAATCTCCTGTGAAAAGATTGACCATTTCCGAAGTTCCAATGGGTTCGAAAGATTGGATTTCGGGTTGACTAGGCCCATTGGTGAGGGCGTAGGTTACTGTCGGCACGAGGACTTCCAGCAATAGGTTCACAGCCAGAAACACGGCTATGGGTTTGAGTATTCGCTTTTTAGACAATGTTTTAATCATCGTTATTCGTGTTTGTTCTTCTAATGATGTTGAATCTTCTTGTGTTTTTATCCGCCAATATTGACCGATTTTTCGCCACAAATAAGAACCCTCCTATAGTATCATGAAATTTTGAGGGGGGAGGTAAACATATTTGGCGATTTTTTTTTCATTTTTTTGCTTCGTGCCAATTTCCCAAATCGTATCACGTTGTACTGCACGAATTCAGGAACAGCTACCGCAAGTTATTTGCTGTGCAACAACCTACGGTAGCAAATAACTATTCATCAAGTTCCATCATTGGTGTTGACATTGATAATGCTCACATCAAAACTATTTTGACTGTTTACATCATTATTTTCGCACTTTACTTCTACACCTTTGATGATTTCATTGCCACAACTATCTGTTACTTTGAGGAAGACAAAGTAGGAGTTTGTGTGAAATGGCTCGTTCACTCTAAATTCAGCTTCAGAAGTCACTTGATTTCCGCCATCTGCTCCTTCTACTTGCTGGCGCGTAAGCCAACCCGATTTCAAGGCTGTACCAGAAGCGTCTTTTTGCAATTCTTGCTTCGTAGCCGCATCAAAATCACTGGTAGTTCCAAAGTACCATTCCACTTGGTAACGCTCTGTTCCATTTTGTACCAGTTCTGGTACAAAAGTGATACTTGGCGTACCAGCTACATCACACATGTTTGTACCTGTAGGAACAACATTGATGGCAATATCAAACTCTGCTGCTTTTTGGTATTTAAATCGGAGGTATTTTGAGTCATTGTTTACTTCATCTTTCACTTCCAAAATGTAATGCTGATTTTCCGTCATCACAGGTGCAGTGCCTGTTAATGCAGCCAACTCTTCCAAATCAATGCTATAGAAATTATGTCCGTAGTACTTCATGAGGCGCTGATTGCCCGTAAAACCTTCAATCGCTTGATTCTTCCAGTCGTAGATGGCGATGGAGGCTGTTTGGTGATCCACATACTTTTCTTCTAAGCGGAAACGCAGCTTAATCCCATTCGTAATGTGGAATTGCTCATCTAATGACGGATGTAATTCGGCATGATACCAGTTTCTGTCATTGCCTACTGGCTCAATGCAATCATCTATCACTTGGAATACTTGACTCTGACTTTCTTCATTGGATTCATTGGTCAATTTCAGATAGTAGCGACCTGCTGTAACTCCTACAGTTGCTATATCCGTCATATCCCAATCGACGAATGTTGTGTTATCTGGTAAATTATCTGCTACAACACCCGAGTTGCCAGTATCATTTCCTTGCTCATCTACCTCCTGCCAGGTGAGTGTCATTAAGCTAGCGTCATGTTCAAATTCCCCTGTCCACATGATGGTATTTACTTGTTTCAAGCACATCTCATCGTGCAACTTAGGTGATAAGAAACTCTTCTGATAGATGGCTTTAGCAACTACATTAGAGTTTGGTGAGAAACATACACCTGATTTCGCTTGCACCACATAATCATAACTTTTTCCTACACTGGCTGTCTGATCCGTATACATTACGATATCTTGTGGTACTGTTGCTAGCGCAGCAAACTCCGTATCTGTACTTAATTTCCGACTAATTAGGTAGCTTTCTTCACCTATTTGATCATCCCAAGTCAATTGAAGCTGCTTTTCAACATTTTCTGTTGCCACCAAGTTGCTTGGTGCAGCCAATGGAGTGCTTGTCGTAATGATTACCGCATTGGCATCCGCATAAACACTACCGGCAATAGTGCTAATACTGTAGGTAGCACCACCAACAGGCGGATTTACTGAAAAGCTCGTTCCATCTACTACATTGGTCAATGGAGCTGTGCTGGTCCCATCACTGTATTCTAAATCAAAAGGAGTACATCCGTCTATGACTTTTATCGTAAAATTCACACTTTCTCCCTCACAAACTTCTGTTTGACTAGCAACTAGTTTTACCTGTAATCCATTCACAGTTTGTTCGATTGGAGTAGTGACTAAATCCATTTCACAACCATTGGCATCAGTAACACTCGTCATCTTATAATTCGTATTTACGGCAGTTTCAGTCGCCAATATACCCAGCATTCCATCCAGTGTATATGCAGGAATTGCTGCTAAGGCATTTCGCTCATAATTAACCGTAAATGGAGGAATGCCACTAGTTGCACTTAGCAGAAGTTCAGTATTGCCATTCTCACAATCACGGGTAGTTGATAAAGCAATTACTGGTTTTGCATTTACAATGACCTCTTGACTTGGCAATGTGCTTACCTCTGCGGCGCAGCCATTTGCATCTATAATGGAAAGTATTTCAAATTTAGTGGTAGCCACAGGACTTACTACTTGAGCACTTTCAAAAGGAGTGGCATTTAATGCTGCTTCAAACACCGCACTTCCATCGGTATATCGCATTTGATAGGGTGCTAATCCTTGTGAGGCTTGAGCAGTAAATGATACTTCCGTTCCATTACAAATTGCACTACTTGGAATACCTGTCAACGTACCAGTAGGTAGATCATGTACCACTACTGCAACGGGACTAAATCCACTGTTCAGCTCACAATCCACCGCATCAGTGACTTTCACTAGTTCATAAGTTACATTCTCATTGGGACTAAAGCTGCGGATATCACCATCTGTTAATCCAAAAAACTCATGGATTACAGGAGGGTTAGCCCCAATCACTTCTCTAACTTCTACATGAAAAGGAGCTGTTCCTTTTGTAAAACTAAATTGGAGGTTTAAGGCTTCACCTTGACAAATGTCAGCAGGCTCAATTAAAGCTGCTTCGGGTTGCTGATTAATCGTTACCTCTACTTTACCAGCTAATCCTTGTGATTTTAACTTCACATCAGTTCCACCTTCTTGCACAATTACTCCGCCCTCTCTTTTTACGGTTTCAATAGATACCAAACGGAAAATCGTTAATGGTGAAAAAGGTACCGTTTCATCGGCTCTAAGGTTAATACCTCCAAGATCATCGGGATCGTAAGCTTTAAATACCGAAGCAGGGAAGAGCGGATCTACTGGCAAAATTTCAATAAAACTACCTGGTGTTGGAGCGGTATATGTATACATATTCAACCCATCCGTATACTGAATCGTTACTGGATCATTATTTAGTGGGTAGGTTTTTTGGAATTCCAACATGATCGTTTCATCGCCACAATAGATTTGTTTAGAGGCTTTTAAAAATCCGTTGGGTAAACCGTTTACACTTACCGAAAGGAAATCTTCCATTTGATTGTTTTGACAACCTGATGCATCTTTTAAGGAAATCATTTGATACACGGTGGACACTTTAGGTGTAGCTGGCTGGTCGCTGGTTGCTTCCTCACCTAACACGAATGTAAATGCACCCGTAGTTACATCGCCACTATTGATCTCTTTTGTATATTGCGCATCTCCATCTGAGTAGGTAAGTTCGTAAATGGCTTGTCCATTAAAATTTTCTAAAGTCAAGGTAGCAGGATCGCCATAACAGATATCGAGATGTGTATCTTTAAAACTTACCGTAGGTAAAGGCAACACATTTAAGTCAATACTTGCGGTTGATGGATTGGTACAGCCATTCTCAATTGACTTATCGGTAATGGATACGACTGATAAGGTATTCGCACCACCTGTTGATGTTGGAATCGTAATCACACTTCCATCGTATACATCTTTAACCGTTGTATTTTGGCCTCCCAGCTCATACACTAACTCAAATGGGCCTGCTTTATTAAAATCGAGTTTCAGTTGTACTTCTTCACCAGCACAGACAAATGAAGTATTCGTGAGTGCTAGATTCACGGTAATGGCAGGTTGAACGAGTACTGTTACTGGTTCTCCTAAATTAGTTGCTATACATCCATTTTCAGTAGAAACGGATACTAATGTAAAAGTAGTGCTCTTATTTAACGGTTCTGTCGCTAAGTCTATCGAATTTATACCCTCTTCTAAGGTAAGCGTTTTTACTTCTGTTCCTGCTTCATAGAGTATGGTAATCGCTCCTTCTATCTCGCTTTCATTTGCAACGGTTAATAGCACAGTTGCATCTGATCCTGCACAGCTGTTATTCGCAGAAGTATGCGCTACGGTAATGATCGGTTTAGGGTTATGTGTAATGACTAACTCATTCGACAAACTACTTTCACAGTTGGCAGCAGCTAAAATACTGACTGCAAAAGCACCAGCATCATCGTCATTTACGATTAATTGGTCTGAGGTAGTCGTGGCAAACTCAACACCATCTCGATACCATTTGTATTGGTCTCCAGTTGCTAATAAGTGATTTTCTACCTGCAACACGGTACTTTCAAAACCACAAAGGTTAGTTTTAGCAGTCGAAATGCTGTGTATCGCAGGAATATCCATGTGAATCGGATGGGTTTGTCCTCCCACTATTTGTAGTCCCACACGATATTCCTCATTAGGATCGTCTAAAGAAGCCATTTCTCTATCCCCATCGTACATCACAATGCGTCCACCCACTCGTCGAATGGTAAACTCATCTCCCACATGAACTAATTTTGGAGGCGCACTGGAAAGTGTTACATTTCCTCCTCTAGCTCTTACAAACCCTTTCTCATAATCAAAATAGACTAAGAACTGATCCCGTACATTTTGATTCGTGACTAGCGAACTTTCTGTCGTTAAGCCAATGTAATAAATTGAGTTTAAATCTTGACGATCTATCTTCAAACTGACAAAACTTTCTGCATTTACTGGTAACAAATTACTCGAAACCGTGGAAACCCTGCCACTCGATGCCGTATTGGTTAACGTTCCATCTGTGCTCAAGTTAATATCTGGATTATTCTCCCACAACGGTTGTGTTCCTATGGTGTAAGTCAAATGACGCACATAATTTGTACTGTTATCTCGAATCGTGACCCCATACACACCAGCAGTGAGTTTATCACAAATGCCATCTACACAATCTGGACTCGTAAAGGCTACGCCATCTTTTGTCCAATTATAGGTATAACCTCCGCCTGCTGCTAGGTAATCTATTCCGTTTATGCTTACTTCTAAGTCAATACGCCCTCCATTTGCATCACAATTTGAATTAGTCGTGATGCCCCTTGCGTCAAAGCCGTCACATAAGGTCGATACAATTTGTTGCGTTTGCCCCTGACTAATATGGAGCTCAGCACCGTAAGCACCCATGTAATTTGCGCCACTATACTCTTTTATTAATAAGTCATTGATGTATAACTTGAAGCCAATTGCATCACGCATAACCCTAACCTCATCGCCTAATCGAATCAGCCCCAAATCCTCATTACAAAATGGCGCTATAAAACGGACTGCTCCATTCGAAACAACCACCCCAAATATATTCTCCTGTGCATCTCCATTCTCATCGGGAACATAAGGCTGTTCTTGTGAACGCAACAAAACAGAAGAAGCAGAGGTATCATCTTCGCGAACCATACGAACCACTAAGGTTCCTGACTCACCTGATGGCAACACACTTAAAGATTTCGTGGATACAGTACCAAATGCTAGCGAGTTTTTACTGTAAGTTAAATCTGGATTGCTCGTAATGTATACGTCACTTAACCATTGCATGGAGTGCCCCACAGTAAATGATTCGGTTCGAGTACGCCCATCGGCATCACTCACTTCTACGGTATATTTACCCGCAGTTAAATTATTCAACGTACTTACATCTCCACCAATCACTGTTCCTGACTCATCTATCCATTTATATTCATAACTTTCATCTACTGCATAGCTTGAGCCATCTGTACTGATTGTTAGTGCGATACTACCATCATTTAATCCACACGTAGCCTCACTCACTACTCCTTGCACATCAAAACCCTGACAGAAACTCGTTCGAATTTCGTGTGTTTGTCCATCAACCACGTACAAATCAGCGATGTAATCGACATCAGTAGCAATGTTGATACTTGTTATTGGGGAGGTTTCATCATTGCGGTAGTAGTTTACGGTATTGCCCTCCTTTCTTAAATAAAACACATCTCCAGCAACTGCAGGGATGTTACCTGTAATGCCAGTTGGTCCTCTGAAGTACACTGCACCATTTCTATAATAAATTTGAGCAGCAGTTTCCAGTTTAAAGTGAGAGTTATCTTTTGGGGCTAACCCAATATAATACCTATCAGTTGTAGTGACTTGATCAATAAATACACCGATCTCGCCATCTTCATCTCCTTTGAGTATCCCTAAAGACGAAGCCCCTCCACCATAAATATTTGAGGTGCTTACCGTTCCATTTGCCACTACAGACACACGACCTTGATTTACCCAAATTGGACGACAACCATCTTTACATAGATTTACATGGATAGGATGGGTTTGTCCTCCAACTATTTGTAATCCCACACGATATTCCTCATTTGGATCGTCTAAAGAAGTTATTTCTCTATCCCCATCGTACATCACAATGCGTCCATCTACTCTACGAATGGTAAACTCATCCCCCACATGGACTAACCTTGGAGCTGGACTGGAAACTCCTTTCCAAGCTCTTATAAACCCTCTCTCATACTCAAAATAGACTAAGAACTGACCCCGTACAGTTTGATCGGTGGCTAATACACTTTCCTTCGTCAAACCAATGTAATAAACTGAGTTTAAATCTTCACGATCTATCTTCAAACTGATAAAGCTCTCGGCATTCACGCGTAACAAATTACTCGAAACGGTGGAAACCCTGCCACCTGATGCCGTATTGGTTAATGTTCCATCAACATTCAAACTAATATCTGGATTACTCTCCCATTGAGGTTGCTCTCCTATTGTATAGGTGAGATGGCGTGCATGACCTGCATTATCACGTACGGTCACTCCATAAACGCCAATCGTGAGTTTATCACAAATTCCGTCTACACAGTCTGGACTCGTAAAAGCTACGCCATCTTTTGTCCAATCATAAGTATATGTTCCACTTGCTGCCCCTGCTGGCATATAGGTTATACCATCTTCACTTAGTTCTAATTCAATACGCCCTCCATTTGCATCACAAACCGTATTTGTCGTAATTCCCCTCGCATCAAAACCTGTACATAAGCTCGATACAATTTGTTGCGTCTGCCCATCACTAATATGGAGTTCAGCGCTATAAGCACCCATGTAATTTGCGCCACTGTACTCTTTTATTAATAAGTCATTAATAGACAACTTAAAGCCAGTTGCATCGCGCATAATCCTAACCTCATCGCCTAATCGAATCAATCCCAAATCCTCATTACAAAATGGCGCTAGAAAACGGACTGCTCCATTAGAAACAACCACCCCAAATATATTCTCCTGTACATCTCCATTCTCATCGGTTACATAAGGCTGTTCTTCTGAACGAAACAAAACAGAGGAACCAGAAGTATCATCTTCGCGAACCATACGAACCACTAAGTATCCTGACGCACCTGATGGTAATACACCAAAAGATTTCGTGGATACAGTACCATAATCTGGAAAGTTTTTACTGTAAGTTAAATCTGCATTACTCGTAATGTATACGTCACTTAACCATTGTATGGGGTGCCCTACAGTAAAGGTTTCTGTTCGAGTACGGCCAGCTGCATCACTCACTTCTACGGAATATTTACCCGCGGCTAAATTATTCAACGCACTTACATCTCCACCAATCACTGTTCCCAACTCATCTATCCATTTATATTCATAATTTTCATCTACTGCATAACTCAATCCATTCGTACTAATTGTTAGCGCAATGCTGCCATCGTTTAATCCGCAAGTAGCATCACTTACCACTCCTTGCACATCAAAGCCTTTACAAAAACTCGTTTGAATGTTGTGTGTTTGCCCGTCAACCACGTACAAATCAGCGATGTAATCTACATCAGTAGCAATGTTGATACTAGCTAGTGGGGAGGTTTCATCATTGCGGTAATAGTTGACCGTATTGCCCTCTTTTCTTAAATAAAAAACATCTCCAGCAACTGCAGGGATGTTACCTGTATTGCCAGTGGGCCCTTGGAAAAACAATGTGCCATTTCTATAATAAATTTGAGCAGCAGTTTCCAATTTAAAGTGTGAGTTATCTTTTGGAGCTAACCCAATATAATACCTATCAGCTGTTGTGACTTGATCAATAAACACACCGATTTCGCCATCTTCATCTCCTTTGAGTATACCTAAAGACGAAGCCCCTCCACCATAAATATTTGAGGTACTAACCGTTCCATCAGCTGCTACAGTTACCCTACCTTGATTCACCCAAATTGGGCTACATTCAGATGCGCAAATGGAAGTACTGATGGCATGTGTTTGCCCTGAAATGACAGTTCCTATTTTATAGGCTGCTGTATTATTGTCTACACCAATTACTTCATATGAGCCATTATATATTGAGAGTCGTCCACCTGCTCTTCGAATCGTAAATTCATCTCCGACTCTTGCTATGCCAATTAGTTTTCGATCAGGGTCAGCATTTACACCTAACAACCCTACGCCTTTGGCATATATGGTTCCTTGATCATAAAACAGATATGCGTCTAAATCCGATTCGCTTGTAACCGTAGCTTGTGTGGTAAAACCGATGTAATAGGTCGACAATAAATCTTCTCGATCGATCTTCAATTTGATAAATTCATTCGCATCTTGTGCTACAGTTGTCTTTGTTTGTGTAGCAACTAAACCACTTGTTGGTATCCTGCTTAAACTACCATCATTATTGATTGTAATAGCTGAATTCGCTTCCCAATTAGGTGCTGCACCCACAGCTACTGTTCTTTTGACTGCTCGTTGATTGTTATCAGTAACCGTAACTTCATAAATTCCTGTTGATAAACTTTGGCAATTACCAAGATTACAATTTCCAGTGTTAAAATCAACACCATCTTTTTTCCACGTGTAGGTATAGCTATTATCGCCATTCACATAGGTAGTTCCATCGGTACTGATTTGAAGATTAATACTTCCATTATCTGCTTCGCAACTGGCATTCGTTACGCTTGCTGCTACATCAAACCCACCACACACACTTGAAATGATTTGAGGTGTTCGCCCTTGGCCAATCGATAAATTTACCAAGAGCGGCATATCTGACACATTAAAATCTGCAACCAAATGCCCATT
>JBMYQA010000096.1:0-19457 GCA_049600855.1 Flammeovirgaceae bacterium
AAATTTAAAAATAATTTGCATTTTGCAAGTAAAATTAATCATTCGCAAACATGGCAATTAAATTTCGTTGCAGTTGTGCAATTACCTCAGCCCTTGATGTAGTCGGGGATAAATGGATTTTAGTCATCATAAAGCAGATGCTTATTGAAGGGGTAGAAACGTTCAAAGGTTTTTTAGAAAGAGATGAAGCAATTGCAACTAATATTCTGTCTGTGAAGCTAAAATTGCTGGAGAAATTGGGCTTAATCACTAAATCAAAGCGGTTAACAAATAAAAAGACAAACTATTATCATTTAACTGATAAAGGACTGACTTTGACTCCCATTGTGATTGAACTGGCTGTATGGAGTCACTTAAACCTGAGGGAACTCAATGAAAGCATAGGAGATTATGAGGAGTTAGAGGCTATAAAAAATGATAAAGAAGCTTATTGTAAGCGCTTAATAGAGGAGTATAAACAGAAAATTAGCACTCATGCTTCATGAGACCTCTGCTACATGAACGGAACGAATGGGCTGATTTGAGCTAATTCTGATCGGAAATGAACTATTGTGTTTCAAAATCGGACATTATGCGTGATAACTGCTTTTAAAACAAGGTGTTTATAAATGTTTGATAATCAATGATTTATGTTATTGTTTTTCTTTTGGCATGGTCTTTTTAAATGAAAAATTGTCAATTAATTTTTACAACAAACATTACCATATCATGAGATTATCAATGAAAACCCTTAGCGTATTATTTGCTTTTGTTCTATTGTCGAGCCCAATGGCTTTTGCTGGAAAAGGCAAAGGTGGAGCGACTGAAAAATTTGTGTTAAAAGCGAAGAATGCCATCAAAGCAGCGGGTGAGGGTGACTGGCATGCACAAGCTTCTTGGGCAAAAAAGTGCATCGAAAAAGGCATTACTACTCCTGAAGTAAATAAGTGGATTGAGCAATCGTTGAAGATTCAAGAAACGGCTTATACCTTAGAAGTTAAAGGTGATTTTTACGCGAAAAGTAATATGAAGGATAAGGCAATTGAGTATTACATGAAAAGTATTCAGACGAAAGAGGTGGGAGATTTTACGTATAGTGTAAAGACTGTTCAGGAGAAAATTATGAAATTGAAGAGGTCATAATCGATTTTAATATAAAACAAAAATGGGCTGTTTCTTGTGAGACAGCCCATTTTTTATTGTTTTTCAAGGCTAGATGCGCTTAGAAATGAACTTTAGTTCAGGAGTATTACTTCCTGCATTTTCAAACGTAAGAACCCATTCGTCATGGATAATTGCTGACTTTGCATCAACCTGTACTGAACCATCTGTGGACACTTGATTATTATTTGGGTCAATTAAATCTTCAAAACTAAAAGCAACGAGCACGATGTGTTGGTTCGTTTCATTGTATGCCCATTGTCCCAAGTATTTAACATGATCAATATTGACTTCGTCCTCATAAACGGCAGCACAGCTTGCAAGAGAAGTACTGAAGTCTGCCTTACGATATTCCTCATAAATAGTAAGTGTATATGTACCATCGGCACGCATATCAAATTCAAGAGAACGAGGGCTAAGGTGCAGTTGCTCATTTACTTCTACAGAATCGCAAATGATAGCCGGGTAAAATACATCATTATTAGGCTCATATCGATCAAATTTCCATTGTCCTACCACATCCACATTTCCTCCCCAAGCTTCTACCTCTACACAAATCGTTTGAATTTGAGAAATATTGTTTTGATCATCGTAAATGCAAATATCATAACAAAATTGACCAGGAGGCAATGCATTGTTGAAGCTCACAGCTATGCCTAGTAGGTCATTAGTAACTCTATTGGTAAAGGGGTTCTTGTTTGACTGCGCCCATCTTCCTGAGCTAAAAGCAGAAGTAGGTACATCAAAGTAGCCATTTGCTTTATTGCCATCAACATCGCGCAACTGAATATATGCACCCGCTACATTGCTTGTGGATTGAAATTGAATAAGAAATCCTACAGATTGAAAGGCCATCTGCGTGTTTGTCTCAATTTGAAAATCAACGGTTCCTGTTGGAGCAGGAGCGGTTCCTGATTTTTTAGTTGCTCCTTCAATGTTTACATGATTCGTTAAATCAGTGACGGCAATGGGGTTCTCTTCTAAGGCATTTTGCTCATTGGCGAGTTGTTGATTCCTTTCGTGGGGAGTTACATCTTCTTCATTACAGGAAGAAAGTAGGTTCACAAATGTCATCATTGTGAGTAACAAAAAAAGCTTAGATGTTTTCATGTTTTTTTAGTTATAGAAGTGTGAAATTGAATAAGTATGTATCTGTGTGACATATACAAGAATGCAAAACTAGCGTTTAGGAGGATTTTTTCGTTCAAATTCTTCCATTTCTTTTTTTAGCTGCTGTCGTCTTTGGAAATCTTTATGAATAGCAGATAGGCTGCTGACTACTCCAAAGCCAGCAAATACAGCTAGAATTAAGATTACGATTAGCATAATTTTGGGGAACTATCGGATGATAAAGTCGCCTTGCCCAATGCGTTGGCCTTCGCAGTAAAACTCGACACGATGATTACCTTTCATGTAATCATTTCCTTTCACAAAAGTAAAATCCACTTCTTCTTCTTTATTGTCAAAGTAAAACTCAGAAGAAGCGGTAGAAAACATCTCTTTTCCTTTATACTTAAAAGTACCAGATGTGGCATTGTATAAGGATGCGCCCTCGGGCTCAATGATTCGCATGGCAATGAGTTTTTTCCCTTTCTTGGCAAGTTGGTTTTTAGAGAGTTTTACGGTGATTAATAATTTATTGAGGCTATTATTTTTGAACTCTCTATTTTCGATGAGGGCACCTGTGCGATTTACAGAAAAAAAGCGAATATTTTTGATAGCTAGCGTTGCCGCTTTACTCATTTGTTCCAACAATTTGTCCTTTTCTTCTTCAAGGCGAGAAACTTCATTGGTAAGTACATCGGTTTTTTCAATCAACGCGATGCGCTCACTGACTAGTTCTTTATTTACATTTTCAAAACGGGCAATTTCTTCATCTTTCAGTAAAAGTAATTGTTCGTAACCACTTACCTTTTTCTTAATTTTTTCATACCTGCCTTTTGCAAGATGATTCGCTTGTTTTAATGCGTATTTATCCTGCTCCAATTGGTTTTTAATTTCTAATAAAGAATCAACGCTTCCCCCTAAACTTCGAATATGAAAAATTTTCTCATCGAGTTGAGTAGAGATGGTATCTAATTTGGCGTAAGTGGTAACAAGTTCCAACTGTTTGCTTTCGTACTTCTCCCGAGCGAGTGATTCAGCCCGTCTATTAATAAGAAATTGTACTACATTGAAAGCAACAAGCGTCAGGATAGTTACTGCGATAAGTATTTTTTTGTTGTTAATCACTTGGCTTTGAGTTGATCCTAATCTGTAAAGGCATTTAAAATTACTTAGTTAAACAGTATTTTTCGTATAAACAGAAGTAAGCCCTTTTTATAAGTTCAAATTTAACAAAAAAAGGAGCAAGATTTTTTATGAATGTATTAAAATGGCTTAAAGTTTTACATTTAGCAGGATTAAAGAAATGATAGCCTCGTTCAACTAGGATTTATTTACAAATAAATTGAAAATGAGTAAAATCACTATTACTTAGGGTAATACTCATGTTTTGTTGCCCAGCGATCCTTTTTCTTTGACTATCAGTTTTTACTAAAATAATCTTGAAATGATAGAGTCAATAAACAAGATAATGACAGCCAATGTAATTGCGATTAATCCTAGCTTAAGTTTGTTAGAAGCGCAAAACCTGTTTAGAAAGCATAAAATACGACATTTACCAGTTGTGAAAGATGAAAAGTTAATCGGGATTTTAAGTTTAACTGATCTGCAACGCGTGAGTTTTGCTTCCATTTCAGGAGATGGAGAGCTATCTTCTGATAGTGCGTTGATTGAAATGTTAAATGTAGAGCATATTATGCGAAAAGAACCTACTTCGGTTAGTGATAATCAAACGATTGCGGATGTAGCTGAGATTTTGGCTGAAGAAGAGTTCCACGCATTACCAGTTACTCAAAGTGGTACTAACAAACTCGTCGGAATTGTTACCACCACAGACTTAATTAGATACATGCTCAAGAAAGAATATGCATAAAGTGTTAATGTTGGGGTTGATTTGCGCTAGCTAAACTCTTATAAAAGGTATAAATCGTATGTCCTTGAGAGGTATCTAATTCAATTTTGTCCATAATTTTTTTGACAAGAATCAAACCCATTCCTCCAGATTTTTTTTCTTTGATGATTTCTTCGATTGGCGGTGTTTGGTATTCGATGATGTTAAACGGTTTACCCCAATCGTGTACGCGACAAATGAAAAGTTCTGGAGATTTATCTTGAATGGCAATTTCTATGTATTGATTTGGATTGAATTGGTGAGAGTGATTCATAAGGTTACTACAGACTTCATCTATAGCAACAATAATCAAGTTCTTATCAACATCAGGAAGCTGATAAGCTTGAAGTTTTTTGGATACAAACTGCCTAATTTCTCGCAAATTATCTTTCTGGCAGCTAACTCTTATTCTGTCCTCCATCAACTAAGGAGTTTAATTCTTCTTTTGATTTAAATATAGGGATTAGTTTATCTAGCCCAAGTATGCTAAATACTTTCATAATCTTGGGACTTACTCCGTAGAGTATGATTTTCTGTCCAGATTTTTCACAATCTTCTACGCGAGAGGTAAATACGCCTATGCCTGATGAGGAAATGTACTCTAACTCATGACAATCAATTAAGATGTCTTTTTTAGTTTCTTTGAGTGCATTTTCCAAGGCATTATCTAAAATAATAGATGAACTTACATCTACCTCACCACTAATTTTTAATGTATAGTGAAGATTATCTTCAAAAAATGAAACTTCCATCCTGATATACGGCTTGAGGACATTCGTGATAGTCAATGAATCAACTAAATTAACTTTTTTTTGATAAATGGCCTCATTTTAAGCTTTTTTATTGAAATCGCATCAACACAAAAGTGTGATCATCTGTAAGTCCTCCTTCTCCTGTAAATGCGTTGATATCTTTCAATAAATTCTCTCCAATTTGCTGGAGAGATTCGTCATGATTGGCTTCTAAAAAAGCCTTTAAGCGCTCATAACCGTATTCTTCGCCTGTTTGTAAATGACTTGCTTCTACAATTCCATCTGAATACAGCATCAATACATCTCTAGGATTGTAAAAGAAATCAGTGACATTGATGAAGCGCTCAAATTTATTATCGGTGATAATTCCCAGTCCTAAACCTTGGTTTTGGAAATACTCTACAGCGTCTTTTCGGCTATTGTAATACAAGGAGGGACAATGCCCTGCTCTTGAGAAATAAATCTTACTTTCGTTGGTATCGATCAGGAAATAAGATGCTGTTACAAAAACGTTTTTTTCAAGGCAGTCGCTTAATGCCACATTAGCATATCGCATAAATTCGTGAGGGCTATCCGCCACTTGGACTAGGCTTTTAAATATGCCTTTTACTTGCGCCATTGTAAATGCCGCAGTAATTCCTTTGCCGGCAACATCTGCAATAATTACCGCATATTTACCATCCGCTACTTGATGAAAATCATAATAATCGCCTCCTACAGCTTCAGCAGCTTCGGAGTATGCATAAAAATCAAAATCACTGATCTGGTCACCGTTAGTTGGCAATAAGCGTTGATGCACTTTTTGTGCAATGAGCATGCTTTTATCGGCATTAGGCGTACTTTTTAAAGTTTTGTAATTATGAATGGCAATACTTGCTTGAGCAACAAAGGTATTCACAATAGTAACCATCATATTGTCAAAAGCACCACGCATTTTTTTGAGTAAAAAAACGGTTCCTAAATGCGCTTCTCCCGATTTTATGGGAACGGCCAAAATAGAATTGTAATCTACTTTGTGACCTTTGGCAATGAAATAATTATTACTGTATGCTTTTGGACTATTACCAATTCCTTTGCTCTGTAATAGATTCTTATAATACAAAGCGGTTTCTTTACTCATATCTTTGCAGATAAATACCTTGGCATTGGATGACTCAAGCCAAGCGGCATCAGTGCGCACAACTTCAGCGATATTATTGAGCAGGACTTCGTAAATTTCTTTTTCAGATTTTCCAATTAAACTGTCATTAATGCGTTGAAATTCAGCAATTTCTTTGAATTTGCTATCAAAAACTGATACAGTTGGCAAATTAAAGATGATCACGAGTAAACTGGCAATGGTATAAATGGCCACAAAAGAAAAAAGCACTGCGATAAAGATGCTTTTGGAAATATCGTCAACGACTAAAGGCTCATTTGCAAAATAGGAGAGAATACTTTTAAAGAAGTAGCCCAAGCAGGCCAATAAGCCCAGAAGCATTGGAATGCTCATGAGTTTTTGGCGGTAATTGAGATAAGGTACCCATCTGAGGTTAATGCTAAGTACTAAGGCAAATAGCATGAATACCCCGTAAGCGGTGAAGAAGTATAAATTAGGTTCACCTACTGCAAAGAAATGCGTGATGGAAGAGATGAACATGCCTATTTCGAAAACTAACCATGAATTCCAGACAAATTTATTCTTTTCATAGAGAATAATCCGTTTCCACTTGCTAAATGCAACAATTAGGAAAAAGAGTAGTAAAGCTAACTCTATGTGAAAAAAAATGGTGTGGAGAACAATTTGAAAAGAATTGGGCCAGGAGAGCCACAAGAGCATGCCAGTAAGTCCTGCTGAAAAAATAGTACAAATGCCTCCTGTGGCAAATACTTTCCAGAGTAGACTATAAAAATCACCACCTTTTTGTTGACGAGTTTGTTGCCAAGAATAGATGTAGGTATTGAAAATGAAGACATTAAGCAGCAATCCTTTGACTAATGTAGGGTTTTTGAGTTGGAGAAATTGATTATGCCAAATTGATTGCTCAGCTAAACCTAGAGCAACCAGTGCCATCCAGCTCAGTAAAGCAAAAAAAAGGGTAATTTTTTGCACACCAAGCCCCCCAAATACCATTTTCCCCGCTTCTTTTTGAAGCACTATTTCTTTCTGCGAGAAGCCCAAAGATTTGACTTATAAGTCGTTGTTATTTGATGGATTTGTTAATAGGTTGAGTCAAATATAAAAATTCGATAGACAAAAATAATGGAATCCGCCTAATCTATTATAATCATTTGCTTGGTCTAGTGGTAATAAATGTTAGGGATGATACTTAAAGGTCGAGTAAAATATGCTTTTATTTAGGCAAGTAACAAAATAAAAAGACAGCTGACCGATTGGAAAGCCGTCTTCAGTAAGTCAACTCAGACTATATAAAAAAAATCATTTTCACATTTGCTAGGAATAAGTTACCGTCCAAACTGCACTACCCAACATGATAACTTATATGGAATAATTTAGCTTTGTATTAAAAGCATAGTTTTTTTGAAATACGTTCAATCAAATTTGAGGTCAAATTTCCTGTACGATCTAAAAACAGGTTTGTAATGAACAGTTAATTGTTTGTACGATGCGAAAATCGTACAAATTAAAGATGGGTTTTCACCCTGTTTTCATAATAGTTTAGAGAGTAGAAAGGTTTAGTAAATAGTTTTGAATTTACAACGTTGCATTGCGAATATCATCAACAGAAATATAAATGTCAATAGTTCAAAAGATGGCTGAGATTACTTTATACGGCGTTTAAATTGGATTTTTTTTGTATAAAAGTAGATGTGTGTAAGTGTAAGGTTTTTGGAAATGTTCAATTTATTTTGTGAGTTAATGGCTAGGTCGGTAATCCTAAAAGTGGACTTGAGTGCCTAAAAAGCGGGTTTTTTGATCAGTGAAGTTTTTAAATAATTATTCACATGCATTAACATATAAATCTGTTTTTCTTACTTGAGTGCAAAATCATGCTATTCTTAATCTTAGTGCCTTCTATTCATATATTTAGAAAAAAAAGCAAGTGATTTTTTGAGAAAACTTTCAATAAAAATGCTTTTTTAACATTTTGCTAAGCAAAAGCACAGGTTTATAAGATAAAGTATAACTGATATTGAAGTAAGAGCGACAAAAAGATAATTTTGTGATGCCTTGAAGATATGGAACAAACGATACACATTGAACTATTCGAAGTATTAACTCCATCAATCGCAGAACAGATTGTAGCGATTTCGCATCGTATTCCTGAGTTTAATGAACCTTATAAACGAGAAGAATATTATGCGAGATTAGAGGGGGTAAGCTGTTGTTTACTGTTTGCTAAAATTGATGAACACCTTGCTGGTTTTAAGCTTGGGTATGGGAAAAGTTCACGCGTTTTTTATAGTTGGATGGGAGGCGTATTGCCAGCCTATCGGAAAATAGGCGTGGCTAAAACATTGGCGCAACATCAAGAACAGTGGGCAGTAGAGAAAGAATATGAATTCATCCAAATGAAAACGCGCAATTACCTCAAAAATATGTTACATTTTGCTCTGTCTAATCAATTTTACATTACAGGAATTGAAGCGTATCCCAATCCGTTGGATAATCGAATTTTATTAGAAAAAGCATTGAAGGGATAAAAAAAACATCCTTCTTCAATTCTATTCTTGTAGAATAATTTGGAAAAAATCGAAAATAGTTCAGATTTGCATTGGGAATCCCCGTAGTATAAGCTTCGGGGTTATTTTATTTATTCTAATTCATTCAATTAACTTTTTTAAAAGTGAAAAGGACGAAAATCAAACAATTGCTAGAAGAGAAGCCTGTAGGGCAACAAGTGACCGTAAAAGGTTGGGTACGGAATTTCCGTAGTAATCGTTTTATCATTATTAATGACGGTTCAAGCATTAATAATATCCAAGCAGTTGTTGATTTCGAAAATACAGATGAAGCCATTTTAGCAAAGCTTAAAACGGGTGCTTGTGTGGCTGTAGTTGGTGAGGTCGTGAAATCTCAAGGAAGCGGACAAGCTATAGACGTTATGGTTGAAAGTGTTGAGATATTGGGTGAAGCCGATCCTGAACAATACAAGCTGCAACCGAAAAAACACACCATGGAGTTTTTGCGAGAACAAGCACATTTGCGTTTTAGGACACAAACCATGAGCACGGTGTTCCGTTTGCGTCATGCATTAGCTTTTGCCATTCATAAGTATTTTAATGATAAGGGCTTTTACTATTTGCACGCACCCATCATCACAGGATCTGATGCAGAAGGGGCTGGAGAAATGTTTAGGGTTACGACTTTAGATCCCACAGATCCACCTATGACTGAGGAGGGCGAAGTAAATTATAAGGAAGATTTCTTTGGTAAAGCCACCAACCTCACCGTTTCAGGGCAACTAGAAGCAGAAGCTGGGGCATTATCGATGGGAGAGGTTTATACCTTTGGCCCAACATTCCGTGCAGAAAACTCAAATACAAGTCGTCACTTAGCCGAATTCTGGATGATTGAACCAGAGATGGCTTTTTACGACTTGAATGATAACATGGATTTGGCAGAGGATTTTGTGAAATACCTCATTCAATATGTATTAGATAACTATTTGGAAGATCTTACCTTCTTAGATGAGCGTGAGTTTAAGGAAGATCAATCGAAACCAAAGGCTGAACGCCACGAAATGCGTTTATTGGAACGTCTACGCTTTGTGGTAGATAATGACTTTGAACGATTGACCTACACAGAAGCCGTCAACATTTTGTTGAACTCTAAACCTCATAAAAAGAAGAAATTCAAGTTCCCAGTAGCCTGGGGGGTAGATTTTCAATCGGAGCATGAACGTTACTTGGTAGAAAAACATTTCAAAAAGCCCGTGATCTTAACCGATTATCCAAAAGAAATTAAGTCATTTTACATGAAACAAAATGATGATGGAAAAACGGTTGGAGCAATGGATGTGCTTTTCCCTGGTATTGGTGAAATCATCGGAGGATCACAGCGTGAAGAAGACCTGACGAAATTGAAGACCCGTATGGAAGAAATGGACATTCCTGAATCTGAATTGTGGTGGTATTTGGAGCTGCGCAAGTTTGGTACTGCACCTCATAGCGGATTTGGCCTCGGGTTTGAACGTATCGTACTCTTTGTTACTGGTATGAGTAATATTCGGGATGTGATTCCATTTCCAAGGACTCCACAAAACGCAGAGTTTTAAATGAGATGATCATATAAACGTAAAGCCGATTTGAGCAGTCAAATCGGCTTTTATAGTTCACAAAATGAAGGATCAGATGTGCTTATCGTCCATACCAGCCAAATAAGAACCCTAATGAAAAATTGAGGCTACTCAAATCTGAGCCTTCTAAGTAATCATTATCGCTTAAACCAGTAACTGCTCGATAACCTAAGGCTGCATTTATTTTGAACCACTTTGTAACATTTACCTCTACTTCACCTTGGGGAACAAGTACGAATACATTGTCGTCCAATAACCTTGGGCTACCAATTATATTAAAATCTCGTTGATCTAAATCCACGTGACCCCATCCTAATTTCAAACTTCCACCAAAGTGAATCATTTGCTCAGGTTTGTGGATGTAACCTAACCAAAGTCCGCCATGACCAAATCTCAAATTTGCATTATCGATGCTCCCTACATCTAGCTGAATGCGGTTCGAAAGGCCAGTTCCATAACCTCCAAAAAAGTAGGTATTGTTTAGGAGCACCGCACCGCCACCTCCATTACTCACGGCTAATTCTCCTTTAATACTTGAAAAGTCGATGGTAGGGCCGCCAAAGCCAGAAACTTTGACATTGCCATCAAGTAAGTATTGCATTTTTTCCGAGTCTTGTGCTTGAATAGAGCAGGCAAAACCCAGCAGAAATAACATAAAAAAGGTTCTCATAGTTTGTTTTTTCTTTAATGACAGGTGGCTTTCGGGAAGGTTGCCAAGGAATGCATATCTTTATCTTTTTTGTGAGAAATTTAATTGTATAAAATTTATGTTACCAGAATTAAAAGAAAATCCAACCTTAACAGAGTTACAACACTACCAACACGCCATGTGTGAAGCTAGGGGCTGGAATAAATCGACAGAGTTAGAAACCTTTTTATTATTTACCGAAGAAATTGGGGAATTAGCAAAGGCTATCCGTTATCGAATCGCATTGTTTACCGAAAAAGGTACAAGGCTAGAGGAAGATGAATTACAAGGTGAATTTGCTGATGTGCTCGGTTACTTATTAGAATTAGCAAATAAATTCAATATTAATTTAGAAGAAGCGTTTAGAAGAAAAGAAGCGATTAATGCTAAACGTGATTGGAACTAAATCATTAGATTTCAGGAGATTGTATCCATATTATTTCAAATAATTTTGAATATGCTCCATCGACTTCAAAGAAATTTTCTTATATTTAAAATGACAGTCTAATCCTGCATATGAGCAAGTTGTTTAATTTTTATGAATTTGACTTTTTAAGTATCCATTAAACAATAAAAACTTATCATATCAAAAGGACTCTGTTTGTTTTCCTATACTTCTTGTATGTTTTTTACATGAAATTCAATAGTGTATAATGAAGTCAATTTGCGAATTAGTTTTTCTAACTATAACTTTGCAGACTTCTTGAAGGTATTGAAAATTAGGACATTAACTGTATTCCCAAACTTAAATCGATCAAAAAGTGACGAAAGCCGAAGTAATAGCTGAAATTGCTAACAAGACTGGTATTGACAAGTCGGACGTTCAGTCTGTGGTGGAAGCCTTTTTCACGGTTGTCAAAGACAAGATGGCGGAAGGTGAGAATATTTATGTGAGAGGATTTGGCAGCTTTGTGAACAAAAGACGTGCGCGTAAGGTTGGCCGGAATATCTCTAAAAATACTGCAATGGTCATTGACGAACACTATATCCCTAGTTTCAAGCCTTCTAAGGTGTTTGTACAAAAAGTAAAGATGAGTGAACGGGTGAAGTTGGCTAATTCGAAATAATAGGAGTAAATGTCAAAAGGACAGTATTTGTTGTTGGGAGGCGCAGTAGCCTTAATATTACTTTTGTCTTTTATGCCCACAGTAGTGGTAGATAATGACAAAGAACAAGTTTCCAATGCCACTGAAGAGTTGCAAGAAGATCATGCAGCTTTACCAGAACAGGCTGTAACAGAACTCGCCACAGAGCGAGAACGCTTTTTAGCCGCGTCTGACCGATCTACTAAAGCAACGGCTTTACAAAGTCTGATAACCATCTTTGTAAAGCACAATAAGTTTGATAGCGCAGCTCATTATGCCGATAGCTATGCAAGTCAGTATCCCTCTTTTGAAAATAATTTGAAAGCGGGCGATTTGTATTATGAAGCGTTTACGTATGCCATATCAAGCGAAAAGGCCACGCAGATGGGCCAAAAGGCGAGAGACTATTATGAAGCCGTTATGCAAGAGCGTCCAGATACACTTGATATACAAGTGAAGGTTGGCATGACATTAATCACGAATGAAAATCCGATGCAAGGGATTTTTAAAATTCGTGAGGTATTGGAAAAAGACCCTAAAAATCGGACAGCACTTATGCATTTAGGGGTATTGTCTATTAATTCACAGCAATGGAAAAAGGCTGAAGGGCGTTTTACAAAGGTTTTAGAGTTTTATCCGGATGATGAAGAAGCCCTTTATTATTTAGGTGTGGTTTATGCTGAGCAAGGTCATCAAGAGGAAACCTTAAAGTTATTTAATAGATTAGAGGAAATCTCAAAAAATGGCACTATCTTGCAGGCCGTTAAAAAATACAAGGATTCTATCCAAAATGGGGAAGCCAAAAATGCAGGGGAATAGTATCAATTGCCTTTGCTATTTCTAGTAAACATTTTGAAGCTATCCTTACAAAGTTCTTCTATTTGAAGTATAAAATATGCTAATTCTTTGATTCTGAGGATGATAAGAGTTTTTACAAATTAATAAATTCGTTTCAATATTAAATTTAGTAAGTTATGCCTTGTGGTAAGAAAAGAAAGAGACATAAGATTGCTACGCACAAAAGGAAGAAGCGTCTAAGAAAGAATAGGCATAAGAAGAAGTAATTAAGGGCTTCGGTTTAATTCGAGCCTGATAAGAACATTTTTCTTATTACATTAAGATCGCGCTTATTTTAAGTGAAAAATCCTTCGTGGGTTTTTCACTTTGCTTCATTTGTAGCAATTCATTTTGCGTATTGTACGCTTCTCCAGTCGGGAGAAAGCGGTTTTTGAAATCATTGTATCACTAAATTCTAGAAAAGTGACAAACGAGTTAGTTATCAATTCTAGTCAAGATGGCGGCCGTATTGCACTTTTACGAGACAAAAGCTTAATAGAACTTCACTACGAAGACAAAGACGAGCGATTCAAAGTAGGGGATGTGTATTTAGGAACAGTACGAAAAGTTGTTCCAGGACTAAATGCTGCATTCATAGATATAGGCTATGAAAAAGATGCCTTTTTACATTACCTAGATTTAGGGCCTAATATCCGTACACTCATTAAGTACGTGAAATACATTCAGGGCAGCAAGAAACCTGAATTCAAATTGGGGGATTTCAGAATGGAACCCCAGATTGACAAATTCGGAAAGATAAATGAAGTTTTCAAACCGAATAATAAGATATTAGTACAGGTTGTAAAAGAACCCATCTCAACCAAAGGCCCAAGGTTATCGTGTGAATTATCCATAGCCGGCAGGTATTTAGTATTAGTTCCCTTCTCGAATGCAATTAACGTTTCCAAAAAAATTACAGATAATGCAGAAAGGAAACGTCTTCAGCGTTTAATCTCCTCCATTAAACCCGATGGTTTTGGAGTAATTATTAGAACCGTAGCTGAAGGAAAAGAAGTGGCAGAGTTAGATAAAGACCTTCGAAGTTTAGTAGGAAAATGGTCAAGTGGAATCAAAAACTTGACGCAAGCTAAACCTAAGCAAAAGGTTATTGGAGAAATGAACCGAACCACTTCCATGCTTCGAGACATCCTCAATGAAAGCTTCGACAGCATCACTGTTGATGATAAGCAAGCCTTCGAAGATATTAGAAGTTTTATTCAAAGCATTGCTCCTGACAAGGAGGGTATCGTAAAGTACTATAATGGGCGCGCCAAAATTTTTGAGGCTCTAGGAATTGAAAAACAGCTTAAAATGCTGTTTGGCCAAACCGTAAGCCTTCCTAATGGAGGGTATTTGGTTATTGAACACACCGAAGCACTTCATGTGATTGATGTGAATAGTGGCAACAAATCAAATTCTGAAGAAGATCAAGAAAACACGGCACTGAATGTGAACCTTCAAGCAGCCACCGAAATTGCTCGACAATTAAGACTCCGAGATATGGGTGGAATCATTGTGATAGACTTCATTGATATGAAACGCAATGACAATAGGCGCAAAGTTTATGAGCATATGCGCACAGTGATGAAGGAAGATCGATCAAAGCATACCGTACTGCCACTGAGTAAGTTTGGATTAATGCAGATTACGCGTCAGCGTGTAAGACCAGAACTGCATATCGTAACTAAAGAAAAGTGCCCAACTTGTAATGGGGCTGGAACCGTTGGAGCTACTATAGGAATAGCTGATGAAATTACCAAAGCAGTAGAATACATCGTTGGTAAACAAAACGAAAAAGGAATCACATTGTATGTACATCCTTATTTATACGCTTATTTTACGAAAGGCTTGTTCTCATCGCTCCAAATGAAATGGTTTTTCAAGTATTACAAATGGGTTAAAATTGTGCAGGATTCTTCCCTAGCACTCAGCTCCTATCGAATAACAAATAAAGATCAGGAACCCATTGAGCTGGAAGCTTAAAAAAACATTGAGACCCAATCGAGTAAAGTCGGTTGGGTTTTTTTATGTCGATTTGTTTGTGTTTTACTTAACTGCTAAATCAACAGCTTTTCGATTGAATTTATACCTTTGCCTAACTAGCATATCGTAACAAGCATTTTATGAAAAATGAGTTTAAATATATCGGAGTAATTTCATCGGTCTTTATAGGAGTCATCTTCACATTAGGTTTCTTTTCGAATGTAAAGCATGGAGATTTAGAAAATGGAGGAATTGTTGGGGGAATTGCCCTATTCTTTTTCATTCTTGCTTTTTTAGCTTATCAAAGAGGCAAAAAAAAGGTAGATTCAGTAGTAAAACCTGTGAGTAAAGCACCCGATGGCACTATTTTACAGTTGCCAGCAAAGCAATATAGCTTGGAAATGATGCAGGGAGATGCTGCAAAAATTGCCAATTTAATCCATCTCGCCATCGATCAGGCTGAGGAAGGTGCATATGATGCAACGGAGGTATTACTGAAACAAGCTGAAAATAAAATTGCCACCCTAGCTCACCATGAGTCTCAGCCATTTATGGGTAAATGGAAACGTGATATTCAAGGAATTAGGGCATATGTCATAGGACTGAAAAGTGAGGAATAGCGGACTACTGCTCCTGCAAGCGCTTAGGGTTCATCAATAATTCTTTTACCTTAATTCTAAAATCTGCATTGGGTGAAAAGCCATCTTCATCGAGGGAGAGTTCGGGTTTAATGCGATTGACGTAATACATATCGACTTCTCCTTTACCTTTCGCAAATACCTTTCCTCGGTATTCTGTCTCAAAAAAGTCTTTTACATACTCATACGTATTTCCCGATATATTAACTTTTCCTGGAGC
The DNA here is from genome assembly GCA_049600855.1 of Flammeovirgaceae bacterium. Classification (GTDB taxonomy): domain Bacteria; phylum Bacteroidota; class Bacteroidia; order Cytophagales; family Flammeovirgaceae; genus JBMYQA01. The sequence continues at coordinate 15,579 of JBMYQA010000096.1, forward strand.
TGCGCTAGATTCCATACGGCTAGCTAAATTTACCGCATCGCCCCAAACGTCATAAGCAAACTTCTTTTTACCTACTACGCCAGTGACCAATTCACCTGTATTGATGCCGACACGAAGTTCCCATGGAACTTGGCCTTTGGAAATGCGCTCGGTGTTTACGCGGTGCGTAAATTGGGTAATTTCAAGACCCGCTAAAACGGTGTCAATCGGATTGGTCACATTAGGCTTAGGAATTCCTCCTGCACACATGTAGGCATCTCCAATGGTTTTGATTTTTTCGAGGCGATGTTTTTCTACCACTTTATCAAAATATTGGAAAAAGTAATCGAGTTCCTTAATGAGCTCGCTAGGGGTGAGCTTCTCAGCAATAGAAGTAAATCCTTTAAAGTCCGTGAAAAGTACGGATACCATCTGGTAATGACGTGGCGTATAGTTGCCTTTTTCTTTGAGTTCTTTCGCGGTTTCTTTAGGAAGGATGTTGAGTAACATCGCTTCCGATTTATCCTTTTCTTTTTCTAGCTGATCAAACATGCTTTCGAGCTTGTCATTGATCTGTAAGATTTCTTCTTTTTGTGCCGCTAATTCTTCTGCTTTTTGGAAGAGCTGATCGTTTTTCTCTTCAATTTCCTTTGTTCGAGCCCGAACTTGGGCTTTCAGTTCCAACTGAGAGCGTTCGATCTGGCGTATTCTAAATCGGTAAATTGCGAATATGGTGAATAAAACAGCTAGAATGTACAGCGTTTTGGCTAGGTTGGTTTTCCACCAAGGGGTAGTGATTACAATCGGCAATGCAATGCCTTCTTCATTCCAAACGCCATCATTATTTGAGGCTTGAACCCGAAATATGTATTCCTTGGGCTCTAGGTTGGTATAGGTGGCAATACGTTTGTTAGCATCCGCAATGGTCCAATCATCTAAATACCCTTCTAACTTATAGCGGTATTGATTTTTTTCGGGTAAACGATAATTTAACGCAGAAAACTCTATGGAGAAATCGCGTTGATCATAATTTAATTTTAGCCGTTCCAATTGCCCAATGCTCTGCGACAAAGGCGAATCACCACCAATGGTGACAGGGGTTAATTTATTACTCAAGAAGAAATTAGTGAGTACAATTGGAGGTTTAAAACTATTGGGTTTAATGTTAGCGGGATAAAATGAGGTATATCCATTCGGGCTTCCAAAAAAGATTTCATCGTCTTGACTGTGGAAGAAAGCACCCGTAATGAACTGATTGTCTGATAGTCCATCTTTTACATCATAAATCTTGAATACCGAATCTTTTGGATTAAAAGACAAAAGCCCCTTATTGCTACTCAACCAAAACATGCCTTGCTGATCTTGTACAATCGCATTAATGGTGTAGCTTTTGGAAGAACTAGGGGTATATTGACTAAAATCGTTCGTGCGAATATCCAAAGAGTTCAAACCTGAATAAGTACCAATCCACAACTTCCCGTTATGATCGCCTAAAATGGCATTGACTAGATTAGAACTTAACGAGGTAGAATCAAAGCTATCACTTCGATACGCTTTAAATGCTTCCGTTTGAGGATTAAAATAACTAATACCACCCCCGTAAGTACCTACCCAAAGTGCGCCTTCTGGCGTTTGCCAAAGACTGGTTACAAAATTGGAACTGAGCGCGTTATTTGTATTTAAATCGGCTTTATATACCGTGAATTTACCAGATATGATATTAAAATAGTTTAGTCCTCCGCCATCAGTCGCTATCCATAAATTACCATCTTGATCTGGAAGAATTTTACGAATATTGTTAGAGCTTAAAGAATCCTGAGCGGCATTGTATTGGAAATGCCGCCTTGTTTTTCCTGTATTTTTGTTAAAGAGTAACAGTCCATCCGTTTCAGTACCTAACCACAAGAAATTTTCATCTTTAGGCTGAATATCTGTGATCACATTACTGAGGAGTTTTCCATTTAAAATGTTGTAGGAACTAATTGTATTTGCTTTTCTATTGAAACGAAGCAATCCGCTACCATCACTTCCTAGCCATAATATGCTGTCGGATTCCTTGTAAATGGATCGGGTGTTGCTATTGGGAAACAGTTGCAAATCTTGTGTGGTATTTCCCCGCGAATTGAATTTTTCTCGTCCAGGATCATATACATTAATGCCATTATCGGTACCTACCCACATAATGCCAAACTTATCAATTAGAATGGAGCGAATTCGGTTAGAGCTTAATGAAGTAGCACTGACTCCTTTGGTTAAAACTTGAAATTGCTCCGTTTTTTTATTGTAAATATTAAGCCCATAAGAAGTACCAAAAAATATTCGATCATCTAATTCGGCAATAGCGAGGATAAAGTTATTACTCAAGCCTTCAGTAGATGTTGGGTCATGGGTAAACTCCTGAAGCCGATCACTTGTTTTAGGAAGCTTTTTGATGCCACTTCCATATGTGCCTATCCAAAAATTTCCAGCAACATCTGTGTAAAAGGTATTGATCTTACCCGATTCAATCGAGTAATCTTTGTAGAATTCTACTTTTCCCTCATACTGTTCGCTTTGTCGATTAAATACATGAATGCCATCTTCAGAACCAATCCAAAGTTTATTGTCTCCAAGTTTCTGGATAGCACGAATATTTAAACTTCCTTTATTGGCAGAAACATTTGAGGGAATTGCAGTAAAAACGCCTTTGTTGATGTCAAACTTATGAAGGCCGCCTAAATACGTGCCGATCCATAACGTATTTTCATCTTCCTCAACAATCACGCTTACATTTAAAGAGACCAAACCTTCAGAATAATTAAAAAAGCGTTCTTGATTGCGATCGTATTTACTTAATCCGCCATCTGTTCCAATCCACAGGTTATTTTGAGAATCTTCAAAGATGATACTGATGTCACTATTGGGAAGGGTGCTTTCGTTGCTCGCTTCATGAATGAAGGGTTTGAACGTATAACCATCGTATCGGTTTAAGCCATCTTTTGTTCCAAACCACAAATACCCCTGATGATCTTGAAAAATACAAGTTACCGTATTTTGGGAAAGACCTTGGATAACATTAAGGTGCTCAAATTTATAAATATTTTGAGCAATCGCCTCACTCATGAACAGCAAGCAAGCGATTACTGTTAATAAGTAAGTAGTTAATTTACTTAATATGGACGTTGAGTTCATCATAAATCAAGACCTGTGCTTGAAGCAAAGGCCATATTAACCTTCAATTTCTAAATTTTGTAACTGCTGTTGAAGTTCGGTTAGGCGTAATGATTTTTGTTGATCACAAAGTCGTTTGGCTGTTTGGGTAAAATAGCGATGGGTTTGTAAGAATTTGATTTGCATCTCGATCCACTGTCTGTGTTCTGTGATCAAATTCCTATCTACAAGTTCTTTTCTTAGCGATTCGGCAATAGGATAATATCTTGGCCCTCCAAGGTAGGCTAGATCTGCATCACAAAGAATTTCCTCTAACTCATTTTGGGGATTTTGCGGAATTTTAGTTGCTGCAATCATCCCTGTAATTTTTTGGATTTGCACATTACTAAATCCAAAACGAGGTAATACCTGTTGTGCCAAGTCGATGCCTACTGCTTCGTGATTGTTGTAAGTGGTTAAAAAACCAGAATCATGAAACCATGCTGCAATCTGCAGTAAGAGCGTATCTTCAGTACCTACTCCCTCTAACTGTGCGAATTTTTCGGTAGCATTACACACATCTACAGTGTGTTGGAAGCCATGATAATGAAGTGTATCTGGCAATTCATCCCTTAATTTGGCTTGAATGTACGCCTTAGCACCTTGGAAATCCATAATTAATTCTATTAAATCTGGTAACACTAACAAAGACATAATAAAAGCCATCTTCTTTGCACCTAAGTTCTTATATAAATAATCAATGCGCCTGCC
>JBMYQA010000097.1:0-19425 GCA_049600855.1 Flammeovirgaceae bacterium
GATAAACAAACCCAAGAGATTGCTTATGATTTAGGTTTTGATGACCCAGCTTATTTCAGTCGGTATTTTAAGAAAATTGCAGGAACTTCTCCGTCTGAGTTCAAAGAAAAGCACCTTGCTGCTTAAGTTTTAGGTAGGATGATAGGCAGAAGGAATAGGAGAGCTGGGTTGGTAGCTTATTTTATAACTTCATTACGGAAGTAAAAAAGGCGATAACATTGCAATTTAGCAGCGTGACTGCCCCAATGGATTTTGTTTACCTGCCTAAAAGAAAAGTCCACCGTCACACGTTCATCAGTTTTCGTAAGATTACGTATCTTCGTAGCTATAATTTATATACATCATGAGTTTATCAGTCATTAATCTTACTAAGGAGTACGGAACACAAAAAGCGGTAGACAATATTTCTTTTGAAGCAAATAAAGGCGAAATATTGGGTTTTTTGGGGCCAAACGGTGCTGGCAAGTCAACCACTATGAAAATTGCGACTTGCTTTTTGCCGCCTACAAGTGGTACGGTGAAGGTGTGTGGTCATGATGTACTCGAAGCGCCGATAAAAGTTCGGGAATTAGTGGGCTACTTGCCAGAACATAATCCATTATATTTGGACATGTACGTACACGAATACCTCTCTTTTGTTGCGTCTTTACACAATATTACAGGGAAAAAAGCCAAAAATCGGGTGGCTGAAACGGTAGCGTTAGTTGGGTTAACCAAAGAGCAAAATAAAAAGATTGGAGCGCTTTCGAAAGGATATCGACAACGAGTAGGGTTAGCGCAAGCACTTATTCATGATCCTGAAGTGCTTATTTTAGATGAGCCTACCACAGGGCTTGATCCCAACCAAATTGTGGAAATTCGAAATGTAATCAAGTCGATTAGCCAAGATAAAACCGTTATTTTCTCGACCCACATTATGCAAGAGGTACAAGCATTGTGTAATCGAGTCATCATTATTCAAGATGGTAAATTGGTGGCTAATGATGCTGTAGAGCAGTTGGGGAATAAAACAGAGGTGATCATTAAAGTGGAGTTTGAGACTGCTTGTCCTGATATTGCTCAATTGGAAGCGATAGAAGGGATACATCAGGTACAAATAGTAGATGAACAAACCTGCCTACTTGTGGGGAATGATTTAAGTTGTAGAGGAAATATATTTAGAAAAGCAATAGCAAATAATTGGGTGATTGTGGGCATGATGCAAGAAAAAACATCTTTAGAAACGCTATTTAAAGAGTTAACTTCAAAGAAGAAGTAAGAAATGACTGCTTAATTGTAAGCAGCAAGTTCATCTAACACTTCCCATGCTTGTACTTCTAATTCATACCCTTTCTTCATCAGAATGTTATCCTCAATATTTGCATGAAGCTGTAAGTTTACTTCAAACTTTTTCAACTCAGAATAAATCACTTTGGTGTAGGTAGAAGTCTGATCAGTGATTTGGTAATTATTTGTCAATTCTCGTATTCCATGCATTTCATCATCATCTTCCAAATGCTCTTCAGCAAATTGTTGGATGGAATTATGCTTTAAATCAAAGAATAATGCGCCTGGGTTAAACTCGTTTCCTTCCAACGCTTCATGCAAACGAAGAATGTATGCAAAAGAAGTTTCTTCTTCCTCGTACACGTGTCGAATAAAATCTTCAGCAAAAAGAGGAAATACAAACTTTAAATCTCGTGCTAATTCAGGATGATCGAAATGGATGAGATCAATATTAGCAATCAAATCTGCTACATAAGGGAGTTGATGCCAAATAAACTGTCGGTGAGAATCTTTTAAAAACTCAATAATTACATCTACTGAGTAATCCGATAAGTAATTTGACTGAAGCAGGCTAGGTTGTTTCAGTGCTAGCTGTAAATGCTTTAATAATTTATTGAGATCAATACTTTTTTTGCGACATAGCTGTTCTAGCGTTTGTTCAGGATGTTTGTAGAAATCAATCCCAAAAAATCGGAGCACAGTAGCATAGATATAGTTTTGATCAACTATATCCAATATTTTCATTTGGGGCGATATGGAGCTTGAAGGGTAAATAGCTTAAGATTTATGTATAATAATGAGTAATTTATAGTGAATCAGCTGCTTGACCTCAAATTTAAGTAAATTCACAAAAGATTAGAACAGAAATGTGTTAGAAAATGAAAAAAACTGCCAGAAATTTACTGGCAGTGGATGGATTTGACTCCGAAGAATCAGTACACAAGGTCAAAAACTATTCAGATGCGCTACCTGGAATGCTAGCGTAGTTCACTTTTAGTGCATTGGCTTCTCGTAGTTGTTGGCGTACATCTGATACAATACCCATTTTAGCTTCTCGATCTATTTTAAGAGATATGGTTAGTTTATCACGTTCTCCCTCTGAAAGCTTGCCTTTCTCTTCGAAAATGAATTGAGGAATATCATCAGTAGTAACAAGTACATCATTTAGTTGGATTCTGGGTGAGCTGCCATAGCGCTCCGTTTCTTTGGGTTCTCCCACATAAATGTAGGATACTAAGGATTTTTTCTCCAATTTTTGAATTTGGGAAGCAGTTGGCAGTGCATTTTTTACGAGCAACGTCACTTCTCTCAATACAGTAGTAACCATAAAGAAAAACAACAGCATGAATATGATATCGGGTAGGGCAGATGTTGGGATTTCTTCAGAGGTTTTTGTTTTCTTACCAAATTTAGCCATCATGATCGCGGTTAATGTTTAACATACTTTCCGCAATCATAATGATGAGCTAAAGAAAAGATACAACAGAATGGATTATTTTTTAGCAATAAAAAAAGCCCAGGCAAAGGCTTGGGCTTTTTCCATATCCAAATTGCTTAACTATCAATCGTTAAGGTCTTTAATTTCTTACTTATTATCTTTCTTTTCTTTCTCCTTGCCTTTCGTCATTTTAGCTTTTGACTTGCGCAAGTAGTTTCTGTCTAAGAAAGCTTGGTACATATTTTTGTACATGTCGTTTGCATTCGAAAGCTTAACTGCTTCTTCGTAAGCATATAAAGCATTGGCTACTAAACCTTTTTCTTCGAAATACTTAGCAACAATTAATTTGCTTAATGCACTGTTATCAGCAGCTATGGATTCTAAGTCTTGCTTAATTTTAAGTGATTCAGCAGTTTTCATTGGCTCAAGCATGTATTTGCTAGAAGTCCATTTCTGACCATTGTCTCCCATTGCTACCACTTGGTATTTCATGTGCTTACCAGAAAGTGCTTCTTCTGAGAGGTCAATCGTGATTTTTGCTTTGTCGGTTTCGAAAGTCTTAATCACTTGTCCGAATAAATCTTCTAAATGGAACATGTACTTAACAACCTGAGATTCTTCTGGTCTGCTAGCAACATTTTCATTAGGGAACCATTGAATAGTAACCATGCCGTCTACTACTAAGGTGTTCTTTTTCTTGCCTTTAGCAGTAGTATAAGGCTTCATGAAAGCAACAGGAGCGGTATCAAAGTCTCGCTCTACAGATCCTGTTTTAGCTTGGTTTTTAGCACCAATTCCACTGTCATCACCAGTGGTTAATTCTTTTAGTACATAAGCTGCATAACGCTCACTCAAAGAGCCTGGTTTAGCCGAACAAGCTTTATCTAAAGCATCAATTTGGTAAGTACCTGCTTTACTTACATTTAAAGCTTTTCCGCCTTTGTGAACAATATTGAGCAGTGCACCGTCAGCTACTGTGATGGTACCAGCATTAATTTTTGAGCCAACTTTTAACATTGTCCCGTCTACCTTCGCATCTCCTTTTACGCTGGTTACTTTGAAGATGTAGTCTTGTGCTGAAACTCCATAACTAATCAGTACTGTAAATACAAATGCTAATAGAGATTTCAATTTGGATGTATTCATCTTTTGCATCAGTTATATTAAAAATTACAAAAAACAGTTACGCAATAATAAAGATCGTAAAATAATTACAGTTTATGAATATTAACGAAAATCATTTGGATAGGTTACATTGTTAAAGTTTTTTAATTCATTGATTATCAATGTTTTAAATTGAACGATTTTTAGAAAACTATTGTATTTTTCTAATTTATTAACCTAAACCCCCTGATTCTTAGTGTTCTACCTTATGCGTGTGAAAGATATTTCCCATCACATCTAGGTAAATTTCTGCCAAGTCTCCTGATACTAAAATGGCTAGCATGGCTAAGGTAGTATCAGCTTTATATAAAGAGCTGCCGAAGAAGTAAACCGTTAAAAACACGAGGAATACGACTTCTAACAATTGTATGATCTTAGAAATTCCACCATACCAAGGGGCAAGGCGTTTTTTCTTTAATATAAAGACGAATAAAGCTACATTTAAGTAACACAGTATAATTGCCAAAGCGATCCCTAAATAAGGACTCATTACATCAATGTAGTTTTCATCGAGAATCATCGAAATAATATTGGCATGCACTACTACTCCATACATGTCAGGATAAGTCCTTCCCAATGGCTCTTTATTGAGTGGAGTAAAAAATTTATCACCATCCCAATTTTTAGAGGTATATTCCGTACCCATATACCCCAATAATACGATTTTATCTTTAATGACATCTGGCTCAAACTGCTCAAACAAGATTTGTTCAACATCTAGTGTGGTATAAGCGGCTGGGAAACCTCGAAGTTCGTCGGTTCGTGAGGGCGTATTACCACGGAAATAGATATTTTCCACTTCATTGCCCCGCTTCATGAATTTATCATACTTCGCCTTGTCATAAAACTCTACAACTTTTGCGGCAAAACAGGGAATAGGTTCCCTTCCTTTCACTTTTTGTTTGGGTTTTATCTTCTTCCAAGTATTAAAATACTCTTTGGCATCTTCCTCAGTAATCGTATTCGCATAGCCAGCATGTGCATGTTGCTGAAAAAACTCATGCGAATTAACTACGCCACCCCATGTATTACTCGCACTATCTAAGTCAACCAATTCACTTACTAAAACAAAGTTTTCTGTTTGTTGAATGGAAGCTGCCAAAGCAGAATCCTGACTAAATTCAGGTTTTAACTTTCTGAAAAATGCGTCAATGGCAATGACTTTAGGTTCGTATTTATTGAGAATTTCAATTTGTTTGGCCGTAACTTCACGAGATTCATCGCCAATATTCACAATTACGACTCGATCGTCATGTTTGATATCTGACCCGCGTAGCGTGTAGTAATAGTCAGAAAGTGTAAAATTTTCAAAGACTTGCTCAAATACATTGAGGAATTCAAATTGTACACCAATTTTGGAGATACCCCAAAGGAATAAAAAAATAAAAATAGTTCCGAAGATGCTCGTCCAGTTGAATAGGTGTTTCATAATACTAGGAAATGCAAGAAGGATTTTTAGAAAGATGTGTATGTGTCCATAAATTCATAACCCTCCTTCATAGTTCTACATGATTTTGATGAGGTATCTAAAAATAACTGTTTTGTATTGAAAACAGGTAAAAATGTATCATTCTTATGAACCTCATTATAGATAACGCAAATAGTTAAACATGTAGTACGTAGGCAAATTTGAGTAAAGTGAATTAATTTCAAGAAGGAATAACAGGCTTTTTATCAAGTTCCCTAAAAATACCTATTGAATTCTTGTTTGAATGCAATTTTGAAACTCAAAGTAGGTGAATTCTTGGATAATTATTTACTCCAATGTCTCTTAATTGAATACCCCAATTTTTGTAAAAAGGTTGCTTTTTCCTGTTTTTATTTGGCAGAACCAATGGCAGCAACACTCACCTGAGCACAACCTGCATCTAGTAAGCTTTGTAAACAGGCTTCTGTAGTAGCTCCTGTTGTGATTACATCATCAACTAATAAAATATGTTTGTTTTTTAATGCATTTGAATCTGCTACAACAAATAAATCTTTAACATTCAACCAGCGATTGTAACGAGATTTGTTGGTTTGGGTTTGGCTGGCTTTTATGCGTTTGAGGGTGTGAGGATTCCAAGTGGTTTCCAACGACTGAGCCAAACCTTTGGCAAATCCATCACTTTGATTGTAGCCGCGTTGTTTTTGTCGAGATGCATGAAGTGGCACAGGAAGGATGTAATCGAATTCTCCTCGAAACCCTGCATGTGCTAAATCATATCCGTACCAAAGCCCTAATAATTCACTTAACTCTTCTTTGCCTTGATACTTTAATGCATGAATGATCTGCTGAACGGAGCTATACTTGATGTATTTTAGGTAGGCAAACGCATGTTTTACGGGAACGCGTCCCCAAAATCGCTGAGCTAATGGGTTTTCTGGATTGAGATGGTAGTTGGTAATGGGTAAACGTTGGCGGCAATAGGTGCAAATTAATCCTTCGTTCCGGTGTAAATCTCCTTGGCAGGCTATACAGGTGTTTGGGAATAGCAGATGAAGGAAGTCTTCTAGGATATATTTCAGTTGCGAAGTGGTTGATGAGAGTGTCATTTGGGCTTGTTTTTGTGTGACTTAAAAAATAAATTTTGATGTTTCATGGATGGATGTAGTTCTTATAAAACCAATTACTTATAGTGATTGGACATGGAGAAAGGTAAACAGAATTTTATAGGAATTTTTTAAAAAATTGATTGTCACTCGTTCCCTTCAAACTTTTCCCTATTTTTGCGCTCAAGTTACACCCAGATGACATCCTGTTAGGATGTCCATTTTTCAAACGCTTATGGCACTCACTACCTACGAAACAGCCCGAAACCTTGGGCTTATGGATGAAGAATTCGACCGAATTAAGGAGATAATGGGGCGTACCCCAAATTTCGCTGAGTTAAGTATTTTCTCAGTCATGTGGTCGGAGCACTGTTCTTACAAAAACTCCATTGTTTGGTTAAAGAAACTTCCTAAAACCTCTCCGAGAATGCTGGCTGAAGCAGGTGAAGAAAATGCAGGATTGGTAGATATTGGTGATGGATTGGCTTGTAGTTTCAAAATAGAATCGCATAACCATCCTTCGGCCATCGAACCGTATCAAGGAGCAGCTACAGGAGTTGGTGGAATTAATCGAGATATCTTTTCGATGGGGGCACGTCCTATCGCTCAATTGAATTCCTTGCGATTTGGGAATATTAATTTAGAGAAAACGAAATGGTTGGTAAAAGGAGTGGTGAAAGGGATTGGCGATTATGGCAATGCTTTTGGCGTACCTACCGTTGGTGGAGAAGTGTTTTTTGATGAGAGTTATAACATTAACCCTTTGGTAAATGCATTTTCTGCGGGAATTGTTGAGCATGGAAAAGTGGGAAGTGCTATTGCCTATGGAGAAGGAAACCCTGTACTCATTGTCGGTTCTGCCACGGGTAAAGATGGCATTCATGGAGCTACCTTTGCTTCTGGTGATATTACCGAAGATTCTGCAGATGACTTACCTTCAGTACAAGTAGGTGATCCATTTCAAGAAAAGCTTTTATTAGAAGCTACTTTAGAAGTATTAGATACAGGCCATATCATTGGCTTACAAGATATGGGTGCTGCGGGTATTACCTGTTCTACATCAGAAATGTCGGCTAAAGGAGAGCATGGTATGGAAATTTGGCTAGACAAAGTTCCCATGCGCCAAAACGACATGAAAGACTATGAAATCCTGCTCTCTGAATCGCAAGAACGCATGTTATTGGTAGTGAAAAGAGGACATGAAGCTGAAATCAAAGCCATTTGTGAGAAATGGGACATGTTTTGTGAAGAGATCGGTCAGGTAATTAAGGATGAAAAGTTGATCTTTCACTACAAAGGAGAAGTAGCGGCAGAAGTGCCTACTCAACCATTGGTATTAGGCGGTGGAGCACCAGTTTATGAGCGTGAATATGAAGAACCAGCGTATTATCAAGAATATCAGCAATTCGATATAGATTCAATTACTGAACCCAAAGATTACAAAGGCGTAGTAGAACACTTACTCTCACATCCAAATATTGCCTCAAAACGCTGGGTATATGAGCAATACGACTCGATGGTGGGTACAGCAAATACCAGCACCAATAATCCTTCGGACGCAGCAGTGGTGAATGTGAAAGGAACCAATAAAAACTTGGTGCTCACCTTAGATTGTAATTCTCGCTATGTGAATGCAGACCCCGAAGAAGGATGTGCCATTGCAGTAGCAGAAGCTGCGCGAAATATCGTGTGTACAGGTGGTGAACCCGTAGCAATTACCAATTGCCTAAACTTTGGTAATCCTTATGTCCCGCACGTGTATTGGCAATTTGTGGGAGCGATTAAGGGCATGAAAAAGTCATGTGAGAAATTTGGAACACCAGTTACTGGAGGAAATGTGAGTTTCTACAACCAGTCTACCGATGAAGGACCTGTATTCCCGACTCCTACCATTGGCATGCTTGGCCTTATGGAAGGATTAGAAAAGCGAATGACCTTGAACTTTAAGCACACTGATGACTTGATTTTCTTGGTAGGCAAACCTGAAAATTGCATCTCTAGTTCTGAATATTTGTATTCTTATCATGAGGTTGCCGCTTCACCTGCGCCAACCTTTGATTTGGATTACGAATATAAGTTCCAGCAAGTCGTGGCGAAGCTGATTGATCAGCAATTGGTAGAGTCGTGCCATGATGTAGCTGATGGAGGACTATTCGTGGCTTTAGCGGAATCTGCGATGGCTGGTAATTTGGGTTTCAGTGTGCAGGCAAGTTGGTCAGTACGAAAAGATGCTTTCTTGTTTGGAGAAAGTCAAAGTCGTGCAGTAGTGACCGTAAAACCTGAAAATGAGCTTCGTTTTAAAGAATTAGCAGGAAAAGATATCACTTACCTTGGAAGAGTAACCGATGATGGTAAGTTTGATGTAGATGGCGATACGTTAATTACATTAGCTAAAGCTAAAGATTTGTATTTGAACTCTTTAGAGCGAAAGTTGAGTTAAGGTATTCATTCAACGAATCGTTTACTGTGAGTGGCTAGGAGTTAGAGATGAGCAGCTAATTCCTAGCCACTATTTTTATTCATCTCCTGTAAAGGTTTTCTTCTCGTAATTTTTGGGAACTGTAAAAATAGATGTAGGCAAGCTTGTTTGATAAATTTCTTTTACACGAATATGGCTGGTTACTCCTTCCCAAAGTCCTGTTTCATATTTTGTGCTTACTTCAAGTACTGTCCCAAGTCTCGTCTCAAAAAAGAAAATAGCCTGAAAAGGGGAAGTGAATTTTGGCTTAGGAAGTTTAACGGCATCACTGATCCAATAACTGGCATTCGTTAATCCCTTTTTAGTTCCCATTTTTGCAGTCACCTCAAAACATTTGTACCCCTTAATGATTTTGGTTTTACCTGTCTTCCGGTAAATGGGCTTTTCTTTCATTGGTTCAAACATATCAATGTAATCTTCATAAGCCATTCGGCCAGCTGTTGTCATGGCATCATTAAGGATGTAAGCGAGGTTGTTGGTGCAATCGAATATAGTTCGAGGGAAAATCGTTCCATAAAGTCCTCCATGAATGATCCAAGCTACGCGATCTTGCTTGGCATAAAGATCGAATCCTGTTGGGGAGAAGGCAGCTGCCAATTCTGCATTATCACCCTCTACCACAAAATCATACGTAATTCGTCCTTCAAAAGAATTTAAACTTGTAGCCTTACCTTTCGTGTCTTCCGCAGCAAAAAAATCGAGTTTCTCATCATCATCTTCATTTTCATAGGGAGTGAAAAAACCAAGTTTAGGAACTTTAGGATCACTGTAATTGACAATCGTAGCTGCACTGATGGATCTTAATTTCCCGTTTTCATCTTCTCCTGAGATGCGTAATTGTGAATACATGTTGACAGACCATGTCCCTGTTATTTTATAAACCGCAACGGAACTTTTGTAGAACTTCACAATATGTCCTTCAAAACGACCATCTTCATAAAAAGCCATATAAGCTTCCGATAATTTATTATAGAGCTCCAGTTTTTTAACCTCATCCATTGCAGTGAGGGAAGAATTCTTGGCATGTTTTGAAAAGAAACTAAAAGGATTCAGTTTCCAGCGTACCGCAGTAAACTCTTTTTTATAACGCTCGATAATAGAGGGCTTATCTTGTGCAGTCAGGTTGGAAAAGAGGGTAAGGGTAATGATAATTAGTGTGAAAAATCGTTTCATAAATTGTATGATTTGAATGAGTAGGATTAGAGGAAGTAAAACTAATTAAATCATGCTTGAATCAAGCGCAATTCTTGCTAACAAATTGAAAGCGTGAACTATTCGGTGGAAAAGAAGCCTTAAAACCTTTCTGCCATGTATTGAAAAAACTATCTTTGCCCTTTTCAAATTGATTCATTTTGGGATAAAGTTGTCGCTGAACAACTTGTTCATCTCAAAACTCGTACACTAAAGATCAAATTTGATCATTTTAGCATCATGGCAGAATACAATCCTCAGGAAATTGAGCCCAAGTGGCAGCAGCGTTGGAAGGACTTGAAGCGTTATCAAGTGAAAATAGATACTTCCAAACCTAAGTATTATGTGTTAGACATGTTCCCTTATCCTTCTGGTGCGGGCTTACACGTTGGACATCCACTGGGTTACATTGCTACTGACATTTATTCCCGCTACAAGCGTTTAAATGGCTATAATGTGTTGCATCCAATGGGATTTGATGCTTTTGGGCTTCCTGCCGAACAGTACGCCATCGAAACGGGACAACATCCTGCGGTAAGTACCGATAAAAATATTGAAACCTATAAAAGGCAATTGGGTATTCTTGGGTTCAGCTTTGATTGGGATCGGGAGTTTAGAACATGCGATACCGATTATTACAAGTGGACGCAATGGGTATTTATGCAGTTGTTTAATGCTTGGTATGACAATGAGGCAAAGTCAGCGAAGCATATTGACAGTTTGATTGCCGAATTTGAAAAGCAAGGAAATACGCAAGTGAATGCTGCTTGTGACGATGATATTTTGGCATTCTCCGCAGCTGAATGGAAGGGGTTTTCGGAAAAAGAAAAGTCTGATATCTTGTTGGGCTATCGCTTGACCTATCTTTCAGAGATGATGGTGAACTGGTGCCCTGCTTTGGGAACCGTATTGGCAAATGATGAGGTAAAAGATGGCTTTTCTGAGCGAGGTGGACATCCTGTTGAACGCAAAAAAATGCCGCAATGGATGATGCGTATCACGGCGTATGCCGATCGTTTATTGAAAAACTTGGATGAATTAGATTGGTCTGATTCGTTAAAGGAAATGCAACGGAACTGGATTGGGAAATCTTATGGTTGTGAATTAGACTTCCAAGTGGCTGATCATGATGTGGTATTGACCGCATTTACTACGCGTCCTGATACTACGTTTGGGGTAACTTATGTGACTTTGGCTCCTGAACATGAGTTGGCAATGGAGTTGACTACTGAAGCTCAAAAGGCAGCAGTAGAGGAATATATCACTAAAGCAAAAAATCGTTCTGAACGAGAGCGAATGGCGGATGTGAAAACCGTTTCTGGGGTGTTTACTGGAAATTACGTCATCAATCCGTTCACGAAAGAAAAAGTGCCTTTGTGGATTGCCGACTATGTATTAGCGGGTTACGGTACTGGAGTTGTAATGGGCGTTCCTTCTTCGGATGATCGGGACTACCGATTTGCCACGCACTTCGACTTACCCATCGTTATGGTCATTGAAGGCGCAGAAGAATTGGATGATCCTACTGAGCTGAAACATGGCAAAATCATCAACTCTGGCTTTATGAATGGCATGGATTCTAAAGATGCGATTCATGCGGCTATTCAAAAAGCAGTAGAGGAAGGGATTGGCAAGGCCAAAGTAAATTTCAAAATTCGAGATGCCGCTTTTGGTCGCCAGCGTTATTGGGGAGAGCCTATTCCTGTCTATTACGATGAAGAAAATATTCCGCGGTTGATTGATGAAGCCGACTTGCCATTAGAATTGCCCAATGTAGATAAATATTTACCAACCGAAACGGGTGAACCGCCTTTGGGTCGGGCTACCGATTGGAAATATAAAGGCAAATACCCGTACGAATTGACAACCATGCCAGGATGGGCGGGTTCTAGTGCCTACTTCTTGCGTTATATGGACCCTAAAAATGATCAGGCTTTGGTGAGTAAAGAAGCTTCCGATTATTGGGGACAAGTTGATTTGTATATTGGCGGTACTGAACACGCTACAGGACACTTGTTGTATTCGCGCTTTTGGAACTTGTTCTTGTACGATATGGGCGTAATTGCGCATGAAGAACCTTTCCAAAAATTGGTAAATCAAGGAATGATTCAAGGCGTGTCTCAAATTGCTTCTCGCTATGTGGGTAAGCATCCTGGTATTCCAAAGGTGTTGGACTTTAAAACACCTTCTGCGCAGTTGACTTTCTCGGAAGCGCGAATGGTTTACGTTACGGCTAATTTTGAAGCAGGAAAACCTTACTTGGCTGAAAACTGCCAAGAAATTCATGTACACATTAAAGATGTAGAAGAAGAAGGCAAGTTTGGTGTTTTAGATACGCCTAAACATAAAGATGCTGCTGAATCCGTATATGTGTGCAATAATGGCTATTGGATGGATGGTACTTGGTATCCAAATTCAGGTTATCAGGGTGATCCTGAACCCTTCCGAACAAAATCTCAGGTCGAGAAGATGTCGAAGCGTTGGTACAATGTGGTGAATCCGGATGATGTGGTTGAAAAATATGGAGCCGATACCATGCGCTTGTACGAAATGTTCTTGGGCCCTTTGGAAGATTCTAAACCATGGAGTACAGAAGGCATCACGGGAGTCGCCAAGTTCTTGCGTAAGTTCTGGAAGTTATTCCACATGACTCCAGAAAGCGAATTCTTTGTGTGTAATTTAGATCCACACAAAGAGAGCATGAAAACCTTGCACAAAACCATTAAGAAAGTAACTGATGATATTGAGCGACTTTCTTTCAATACTTGTGTGAGTGCTTTTATGGAGTGTGTGAATGAATTAACGGCTCAAAAAGCAAATAAGGAGGCGATTCTTAAGGAATTGGTGATCCTAATTTCACCATTCGCCCCACACATTGCCGAAGAACTTTGGTTTAAAATGGGCTATGAGGGTAGTGTGATGGATCAGCCTTATCCTGAATTTAAAGAAGAGTATGTGAAGGAAAATACCATTCAATATCCCATATCAGTCAATGGAAAGGTGCGAACGAAGATTGAGTTTGGAGCTGATATGAGCAAAGAAGATATTGAGAAGCAGGTATTGGCTTCAGAGGTGATTCAGAAATGGTTGGATGGCAAGCAACCGAAAAAGGTCATTGTCGTTCCAAAGCGTATCGTGAATGTGGTGATTTAATCCTAGAGAACAATAAAAAAAGGCTTGGTTGTGTTGTGCAATCAAGCCTTTTTCATGCGCTTATTCAAAATCCAATACTTTTAATTTCTTTTTCAACGCCTCTAAACTCAGTTCTTCAAACTCTAGCTCAAAGTTTTGATCTTGAACGTTGATTTCTTTGAGTGCTAACATGGGCTTTCCCGCTTCATATTTGATGCCGACTAACCAGGCTTTTTCTCCTTTAGGAATTTCTTCAAAATAAAAGTGTTCATGTCCAATTCGAGCTGGTAACACAAAACGCTGGTTTTTAAACACAAGTTTACAATCTACGGTAAGTTGAGGTTTTTCGTCTACTTGTAATTTAGTCAGTTGCTCAATAGGCACATTTGCGAATACATCACAGTTTTTCCAACCTAAAGAAGAGGTGTTGAACACATAAAACTTAAAATCTGCGTAGGAAATCTTTTTAGATTGATAGGCAACTTCTAGTTTTTTCTGATTCACTTTGGGTAAGGTATCCAGCAATTGTTCCATACTGGTGAGGCCAAACTCATCCAGCAAAGGCTTATTGATGGCTAATACTAATGCTGGAACATTTTGAACGCCATAAGCCGTAAATAAACTATCGAGTTGATCGCATCGTGTCATAGTCGTTTTTCCAATCGCCCCTACACTAATTTTCCGATCTAATTGTTTCATGGCCTGAGTGATCTCCAAAATATTGGCTTCTCGTTCAGTAGGTTGTGCTTTTCCTGCCAACACATCAGGACGAATTAAATCTTTTTGGAAAGAACTAATATTTTGTCGGGAAAGCCTTCCATTTTGAGCCCTTAAGAGCGCTTCAATTCTTCGGGCAGATTTTAAATCTTTTTGGCATTGCCTAAATGCTTGATTACTTTTTCTGATCTCTTTATTAAAAGTTCCCGCAATGGCTGTTGGGAATCGTTTTATACGCTCAAAGAAGAATGAATGAGGCTTGCAGGTTCTTAAACAGTTGAGTAATCCCCCACAACAGAATTTAATAGGCGACATACCACTGACAAAGAAGCGGGCGCTATCTGTCACAAAGCAGTTGGAAAATAGCTCGCTGAGTTCTTCACAATCATTGATTTCTTGAACATTAAAGTTTCTTAATACACTATTATTGCTGACCGTCCAGTTAATTTCAGCCGAATGATGTTCGTCGCGTACGCCATCAAAAACCTGAAGGTTAGCATGAATAGAATCCGTTGGGATTAAAATGGCTAAGTCTTTTTTCAACGTTAGTGTATCTCCATTCTGAATAGCATTGGTATAGATCATCCCTTGCGTTTCCAGAATTTGCCCGTTTGAGGTTGTGCTGAGGTTTTCCAAAATCATCTCAGACTTCTCATAGATTTCCTTTACCTGAAATCGAATACAGGATGTTTGATTGGTGGTTTGGAAGGAATTTGCTTTGATATGTACCATACTGCCTTTGGCACATGTCAATACCGTATCCTTTGTTGGATTAATGCAAAATTCTTGAATAGGAACACCTACAGCCTGATAAAGTTTTTGCACAGTGCTTTGGGGCTTCGCTTGCTTTACAACTTGCTTATAAAGCACAGTAATTTCGACACGCCTATTTTGACTTGCTGTTTTAAATTGGGAGTTAGGTTGAGTTTCTCCATAGAATGCACTTTCAAGTTGGGCATCTGTTACCCCTTTTTGCTTGAAATACCTCATTACAGCAATGGCACGCTTTTCAGAAAGCTTCAAATTATAATGAGCTGGACCAAATGGATCAGCATGTCCTATAATCTGAATTTTTTCTAGTTTTTCTAAATGAAGTGTTGCTAGAAACTGATCGAGCTTGAGCTGTTGGGTTTGGGTGAGCTTAGACTGATTAAAACCATAAAACAGCATCGTGCTATCTTGTGCATTTAGCGGAACCGAAAGCACCCAAATGGATAGTAGTAGTACGAATGTTCTCATGAGCAGCAAGTAATCGTGAAATTCCTATACTCATCCGCTCAAATAATTAGCCAAATCATAAAATAGGTAAAAAAATACCAGATTAATTAAGTACCATTCGTGATAAACACTCATACAGATACTTACTTAAAATCATTTTCTACCTTCTTCTTCGCGGCTAGAATCATTTTCATTGCTACCTCTATCGTTTCTAGCTTGGTTCGGAATGCAAGTAAGGCCATTCGAATAACAAATTGCCCCTGAATAATGGTAGAACTCATAAATACGCGCCCATCTTGATGAATGTAATTGAGTAAGGATTGATTAAATGCATTTTGATCAATGGTTTTCGATGGATACCAAAAATAGCTTACCGACAAGTCAGGTTCTGGGCCGACTGAAAAACCCGCAGCTATTAATTTTTCTCGGAAGTATTGAGTGAGTAGGAGCTTTTCTTCTAAACAGGCTTTAAAAGGGGCAAGGCCATGAAATTGCAGGGGAAGCCAGATGCGCATTCCTCGAAAATGTTTGGAAAGCTCGGGAGAAACATCAGCAGGATTGATGAGCACATCATCACTAAAGGCATCTTGCATGTAGTTTGGCCGGTAATGGTTGGATTGGAAAACGGCTTGTCGGTCTTTCACCAATACGGCTCCAATACCAAATGGCAAGAATAAGCTTTTGTGTGGATCAATAACCAATGAATCTGCGGTATCAATCCCTTCAAATAGGTGCTTCTTGCTGTCAACAAGCATGAAAAAGCCTCCATAAGCGGCATCTATGTGATACCAAAGTTGATTTTTGTGCGCAATTGCACCAATAGCTTGGAGAGGATCTACAGCACCGGTGTCTGTGGTTCCTGCCGAGGCAATTACCAAAAAAGGATTTAACCCATCGTTTCGATCTTGCTCAATTTTCGCATTTAACTTTTCAGGAATAATTTTAAAGCGATCATTGATGGGTACATGGCGAATTTGAATATCGCTTAAACCGATGATGCGGAATGCTTTATGAATGCAATGGTGGGTTTGTTCACTTAAGTATACGACACTCTTTTCGATCAAATCTCCCTTAATGCCATGATGATCTCGTGCAGCTGTTAAGGCAATGAGATTGGCGATGGAACCGCCAGAAGTCAGGTTTCCAATGGCAGATTTGGGAAATTGAAAAACGGATTTCATCCAATTGAGCACGGCTTCTTCCATGGCTACAGCACCAGGAGAGCCATAGTACATGCCTGCATATTCATTACTGATGTCAACAATAAAATCTCCCAAGGCAGCGGTAAATAGGCTGCCGCCTGGAATATAACCTAAATGGCCAGATGATGCGGCATTAATCCCTTTTTGTGCGACTTGACTTTTATACGTATTAAGTAATGATTCTAAAGATTTAGGTTGCTCATCAATAACGAATTGTTCTGGTGCTGAATTCCCTCCAAAGTAGGCTTTGGATTGGGGAATAGATGAAATAAACTGATTTGCAAATTGTTGTAGTTGTTCCAACTGCTGATTGCGTGTGCGTGGAGTAGGTTCTAATTGGTTCGCAATAATTGCCAATTGCTCGATGTCTTGAATAAGCTTGCTCATGGAGCAAAATTAGGCAAGTAAGCAAAGAGAACTCACTCTACTCGATCTTCTTTTTCCTTATTTTTCGCTTCTTCCTCTTCTTCAGGTTTGTCTACCCATTCAGGGTTGAAGGTGAATTTACTAATGAAAAAGACATGACGTTTTCGTTCTTTATCTAATTTATTATCAAAATCTTTGATGCCAGACATGAGGAAATTTCGGCCATACCAACGCATTAATCCACCATGATCCAGTGTTTTTTGTTCGTCTCCCTCAAAAATTTCGGGGAGTTTAATAGATACATTCTCTTCTACGTAATCACTTTTTACAGACATTTTAAAATGATATTTCTCTTCGGTGTATTCTAAAAAGGCAAGTGTGTCATTGATGGCCGAGGCTTGCGTCATTTCTATGGGGAAATTGGATTTGGTATCGTCAAAAGTATAACTATTGTCCCAGAGTAATGCACCAGACTTACTAAAACCGAGTGCAAAAGCATGTTCGTATCGATATTCACTTGGCATCCATTCCCTATCGCGCAAAGCATCTTGAGCAAAAGCAGTGGGAATATAACCACCTGAATAAAATAAACTTGCATAGCGTCTTGCTGAGGGGTAATACGAATACGTAGCCGCCCGATTTGATGCAGCCATCATATCGTATTTTCGCACATATTCGGTTTGGGGATCATAAGATTCGCCTGATAAAATGATGCGATCGTCCGTCACTTCTAAATCGTGAATGAATAAACGATAGCCAAATCGTTTGCGTGAGCCTTCTTTAAGTTTTCTTCGAATTTTACTGATGTATCGCTCTCGCTTGTTTTTAGGTAAGTAATTGAAAAAGTTTTTTAAGTAGCCAAAGTCATAAAAACGATTTTCTAAGAGTTTGCCATCTTTAATGGTTAGGCTATAAATGCCTTGAGCAAGTGTTTCGGTTTTCATACCATAAGAACCAAAGAGTAGGAGTGAACCGTCATCCGCCATGTGAGGGCGGTAAGTAATCAGGTTAAACTCTGTTGATAAGGTAATTTCTGTATTTTTAATAATACCACCGTCAAGTGCATAACGATTCACATACAGTGCCCGATCAGATATTGGCCGTCTTTTGTCCAACAAAACGACCAACTCTTGGTTTTTATCATCAATGACTACATCTATTAATTTTGCCTTGAGTTGATTAATTGAAGGAAGCACAATCGGTTTATTGCTTTCATCATATCTTTTCAAGATTACAGCAGGTTTACCTTTGATATTCCCCCCTAATAAAAGGGTGCCTTTGGTGGCATCGAAGTGCGTAATGATGAAGTCTTTAAAATCGGCAAAGGCAATCTGACTGATGATACCGTCACTCAAATTGAGCTTCATGATGTTGTATTCATGCTCTTTACTCTGAATGAGGATATAAATGAAGCCATCATCATAGGAAGTGCCTAACAGCTTAGCCGTGTTTTTTACCAAATAACCCTGTTCCCATTTGGTGTGTAAATCAGTGTCGAAAAAGGTAAATTGTAATCTGACTTTATTATTGTTTTCTACTTTTTGACTTTCAAGTAAACAGAGTACACCTTCATTGCCAGCTTTTACCAATTGGTAGTTGGTTCCATGGCTTGTATCTATCGGTAGTTCAACATGTTCGGTTTGCCTCACTTGGGCAAAAAGTGTGGTGACAAAGAAAAGTGGGATTAGTGCAAGAATATGTCTCATTGTAATCATTGGCTTTTTGGAGCGTTTCCAAGTTAAAATTAGCTCATTGGCAGATTAGGTTATGATCAAGGAATAGGTGAATAGTCCTGTGATAGTATTGTAAATAGGTAATCATAATGATGACCTATTTATATAACCTGTAAGTAAGTGAAGTGGTTCTATTATTTCTTATTTTTCGCAATAAGCTTGCTTCATACTTCAAACAAGCTCAATATGTTCTATATTAGGACAATTTAGTTGAGAAAACTGACATTGTTTTTTTGTTGTAATCTGCTTTGAAAAAGCGTTTACTTGCCATAACGCATCACAATTTCTGGATCTGGAATTAAATCAACTCCCTTTTTAGCTTTTCCTTCATAATCGATTTGCGACAAGACGTATCGAATACTTTCTAGTCGAGCCTTTTTCTTGTTATTAGCCGTTACAATAATCCACGGACAGTAAGAAGTATGTGAGCCCATCATCATCTTATCTCGATATTCGGTGTAGGAGTCCCAAAGCGATTGGGCTTTCTGGTCTACTGAGCTAATTTTCCACTGCTTTAACGGATTCTTTTTGCGATCTTCAAACCGTTCTTGTTGTTCTTCTTTGCTAATATTAAACCAGAGTTTGATGAGAATAATACCATCTTCGTAGAGCATGTGTTCAAACTCAGGTACTTGGTGCATAAATCGTTGATACTCTTCTTCACTGCAAAAGCCCATAACGGGTTCTACTACAGCTCGATTATACCAGCTTCGGTCAAAAAATATAATTTCTCCAGGATTGGGCAAGTGAGCGATATAGCGTTGAAAATACCATTGACCTCGTTCAATTTCCGTTGGTTTAGGCAAGGCTACAACCCGAATGTCACGCGGGGGCAAGTTTTCGGTAAAACGCTGAATAGAACCGCCTTTACCAGCCGCATCTCTTCCTTCAAATATAATACATAGGCGTTTTTTATGCTCTTTTACCCAATATTGAAGTTTTACTAACTCTATTTGAAGTTTTACTAACTCTTCCTCATATTTTAAT